>CAYUCP010000008.1:0-27483 GCA_964443315.1 uncultured Gammaproteobacteria bacterium | reverse complement strand
CCCCGTCTTCAAGGTCTTGAAGGTCGGTGATGATTTGGTAGCGGTTGTTGGCTTCGTCACTTGCCATACCCATCGCAATACCAGCGACTGGCTCGAGGAGTGGAACGCCAGCATCCATCAAGGACAGTGTTGAACCACAGGTTGCACCCATCGAGCTGGAACCGTTCGATCCAAGGACTTCAGACACAACGCGTACGGTATAAGGGAAGACTTCTTTCGTTGGGAGAACCGGCATGAGGGCGCGTTCGGCGAGCGCTCCGTGCCCGATTTCACGACGACCCGGGCCACGGCTTGGTTTGGTTTCTCCAACCGAGTAGCTTGGGAAGTTGTAGTGGTGGAAGTAGCGCTTGGTGGTGGCGTATTCCATCGTGTCGAGCGTCTGTTCCATGCCCGGCGAACCGAGTGTGACGGTCGAAAGTACCTGTGTTTGACCACGCATGAAGAGGCCGGAACCGTGGGTGCGTGGAATGACCGCGACTTCTGCCGAGAGCGTACGCACTTCATCTAAGCGACGACCATCCGCACGACGTTTCTCATTCAAAATCATCTCGGTGACTTCGCGATCGACAAACTCATCGATCACACTTCCGAGACCTTTCATCCCGTCTTTGGCGTTCAATCCTTGAGCGACGACGTGTGCTTCAAGTGCAGCTTTCAATCGTCCAACGGCGGCTTTGCGGTCTGCTTTGGAACGAAGTGGTTCGGCAAACAACACGCCTTTTTGTGTTTTCAAGAAAGCACAGGCTCCATCAATACGTTTTTGATCCTCTTCGCTGCGAACGGTGTGGAGCGACAGCTTTTCTTTGCCGGCGGCTTTCACAACCTGATTGATCAAATCAATGAGCGGACTGAGTTGCTCATGCGCAAACTTCATGGCGCCTAACATCATGTCTTCGGATACACGCTTTGCTCCTGCTTCGACCATCAATGTTTTGTCCTTGCTTCCGGCGACGACGAGGTCGAGTTCACCTTCTTCCGTTTGCTGGTAGGTCGGGAGCAAAATGTACTGACCGTCTTTCAAACCCACACGGACAGCCGCAATCGGACCATTCCAAGGAATGTTCGACATGGCGAGCGCACACGACGCACCAATCAAGGCTGGAATGTCGGCGTCATTTTCTTGGTCATGCGAAAAGACCGTTGCGACAACTGCGACTTCGTTACGCAAATCACTTGGGAAGAGGGGACGGATAGCGCGGTCAATTAAACGTCCCGAAAGAATCGCTTCGTCGGTTGGGCGACCCTCGCGTTTAATGAAGCGTGAGCCTTTGATCTTTCCGGAGGCATACATGCGCTCTTCGTACTCTACGCTGAGTGGAAAGAACCCCGCATCTTCGCGTGCTTCCCCGAGTGTTGCGGTACATAAGACAAGCGTATCGCCGTACTGGATGGTACAGGAGCCATTCGCTTGTTGAGCGAGCTTGCCAATCGAGATTGTGAGTGGTCGACCAGCGTAGTCAATCGAGAATTGTTGTTGTGGAGTCATAGAGTCAAATCTGCAGAAGTCATCGTTTAAAAGGTAACACGAATTTTGCGCGTTGGCTGTGGCGGCTCATTGGAGGGCTTGTCAGTCCCGCTTGAACGACCGCGAGGCGCTTTCGGACGACCACGAGGTGTGCTCGGGCGTTCTTGAAGCGAAGGAAGTGCATCAAGGCTGAGCGGTGTGCCTTCGAGCGTCGCTTCTTGAGGGGCTGGTGCAGGAGGCGTTGAGTGATGGGTTGTTTGATGACGTGTCGGTCCACGTCCTGCGCGCGCCGAATGAATAAGGTACGTCTCCGTATCAGAGGAAAGATCCAAGAATGAATCAGCCAGCTCTTTTAGTTGCGCGTTTGTGGAAGACCCAAAGGCGACAACTTCACACAAAATTCCATTGGCTTTCAAAAAATCAGCGAGTGGGCAGAAGTCGCCATCACCAGTCACGAGAATGATCGCATCGACACGACCAGAGATCGCCATAGCCATCGCATCGACGGCCATTCCCACGTCCCAGTCTGCCTTTTTTTCACCGCTTGCAAACTCTTGGACGTCTTTTACTTTCAGCTCGATACCATGCTGAACCAAGGCTTCGAAAAAGCCATGTTCTTCACCGGTTTTGGATTTAGCAACGTAGGCAATGGCGCGGATCACGGGGCGATTCGCGACAGCTCCGTCAACGACGGCGCCAAAATTCACTCGAGCGCCATACATATGTTTGGCAGAGTGATACATGTTTTGCGTGTCGATAAAGACCGCAACCCGTTGATGTGGGCGTTTAATCATAGAAAAAGAAACCAATCGCGGCGCGCGTATAAAAAATGGATAAAGATGTAAAAAGGGCGGCCGACGATCCAAATAAGAATAGCAGAATTTACCTTAAACTACAAGAAAAGAGGCCGAAGCCTCTTTTCTATGAAGGTTAGACCTTCAATTTTGCCATCAATTCGTCGTAGCCCTTGGCGTCTTCACGCTTCAAGTACTTCATCAAGCGGCGGCGTTCACCAACCTTTTTGATGAGACCACGGCGGGAAGAGTGGTCTTTCTTGTGCATTTTGAGGTGCTCCGTGAGCTCCTTGACCTCTTCGGTCAAAATCGCGATCTGGACCTGCGGGGAGCCAGTATCGGTCGCGTGAACGCGATATTTCTCAATAATTTTCTTCTTCTTGTCTGGGCTAAGCATAGAAGAGATACGCGGCGTTCGAGTTAAGCGGGCAGGGCTCGCTTCACCAACAGCGCCGTAGTTAGAGTGTTAAGCGGGGGAAACGTATCAAAAAACAAAAAAAACGGCAACTGCCATCTTCGTTTGGGGTGTCTGTGGGATTGTAGATGGGAGACGCACGGGCGGGAGTCTCCCTGGGGAGTTGGGACCCTGTGGGGCCCGCCCGTGCTGTCTTGGAGGCGCTAATCGATGTCGTAGATCGACTTCGCGGCACCTTCGTTGAAGAGCTGCGTGAAGCTCTTGCCGCGCTTCTGCCGCCTCTGTTTGCCGCCCGCGTTGTCCACGCGGGCGGGCAGAAGTTCCGAGCCGCCGACCTCAGCGGCGCGCTCGTCGGCCTGGGGGTTCTTCTTGATCTCCGTCATCTGTTCCTCTCTCAGAACTGAACGTTGTCGATCTGGCGCAGGTCGATGACATGCGCCTTGTTGTCCGGGCCGAGGCAGACGATGCCAGGACCCGACGCCTTCTGGTGCCGCCACTGGGTGAGTAGCGATGCGAGAGCTGCCTCATTCAGGCCTCGGCACTCCGCGTACACCCTGTGGTGTTTGGGGCCGATCCAGAACAGGTCCTTCTCGGCGCACCAGCTCACCTCGTCTCGTTCGCGCACCGGCGTGAGCGCGGCCCTGCAGTCGCTGTCCTGGAACATCAGTACCAGACATTCTTCCCCGGAGATCGGGGGCGAAGTCTGCGCCTCCAGGATCAGCTCGCGCACCGCCTCAGGCTCGGCGCAGTGGGGGATCAGCGCCTCGTAGCGCTCTCCCTCGAATTGAAACGACATCCTTCGAGTACACACGATTGGGAGGCTCCCTGCGCATAGGCGCGGTTGGGGGGAATGACGGTGTTTGAGTAAGTAATAAAGCTCAAGCACCGTCCATTCCCTCAAACCTTCTGCGCAACAAAACCTCCGGCTGGTGACCGGAGGTTTTGACGGTTGCTGATCCTTGGGTTGGAGATCGAGCGCGCGTTATGCCACCGGTTGGTTGGAGTTGCAGAGTACGACAAAGAGCTTCGCGACAATGGAGCGAAGGTCATACTTAGCAATCAACACCTGACGGGACTGCATAACGATATTTCTAGTGTAAGGTGAAACAAAAAAGAGTGTCAAGTAGTTTTGAAACCGGCTAAATATGGTTTCGCCCCAGCATCCTCCTAGGTGCCGGGGCGGGTGAAGCTGCGCGTGAGGGCGCAGCGGAGTAGAGGCGGTCAATTGGCGATGTAGAGCGCCTTCCTGACCGCGATGGTGAACATGGTGGTGACGCGCACCTCCTCGGAGGACTGCGAGGAGGTCACGAGTCCTGCAGCGGCGAGCCGCATGAGCCGAGAAGTCAGTCCGGTCCATCCGGCTGAGTCGTCCCTCCCCGAGTACGTGGGGAGCAGGTCGGTGAGCTTGATGGCGACCCATCCCTTTGCCTCGCGGCAGTGGTCCAGGATCCGAGCAGCGAGCTCAACTTCGCCGACACGCGCGACCTCGTCGCACACGATGAGGAGTTCGTACGAGCCCTTCTCCTTGAAGTCAGGAAACGGTGTGTTGGTGCCCACATCGGGCGATGCCGTGTCTACCATTGCGCGTCCCTATTCCTTCACTGGGTTATTCGCTGGAAAGCGACAGTGAGGGGGATCTTTATAAGCTTTTTTGCGAGCGGAGTCAATAAAACGCAGCGCGCCTTGTCGGTCAGGCTTGGCTCTATTGTCATCTAAAATCGCGGTCTGATACGCTCAAGTCCACACTCTATGAACCCCCGAACGATCGAAACCATCCATCAGATGGAGGCGAAATGGCAGAAAACCTGGGCAGAAGCGGGTACCTATACCGCTCACACCGGGGACCCAACTGCCAAGCAGGACAAGTTTTACGGCTTGGTTGAATTTCCGTATCCGTCTGGGGAAGGGCTTCATGTTGGACATCCACGTTCCTATACTGCCATCGATCTCGTAACGCGTAAGCGTCGCATGGAGGGAAAAAATGTTCTTTATCCGATCGGCTGGGACGCGTTCGGGCTTCCAACGGAAAACTTTGCGATCAAACACAAAATTCGTCCGGCAGATGCGACTAAGCGAAACGTTGGAAACTTTACGCGTCAGATCAAGTCGCTCGGCTTTGGCTTCGACTGGACACGCGAAGTCGATACAACGGATCCGGCGTACTATAAATGGACACAGTGGCAGTTCTTGCAGTTCGTGAAAGCGGGCTTGGCATACAAGGCGAAATCGACCATCAACTGGTGCCCTCGCTGTAAAATTGGGTTAGCCAACGAAGAAGCGCAGGGGGGTGTGTGTGAACGTTGTGGCAACCCCGTTGAAAAGCGCGAGAAAGCGCAGTGGATGATCAAGATCTCAAAATATGCGGATCGTTTGATTGATGATTTGAAGACGGTTGATTACCTCGACAAGATTGCGGCGCAGCAGGTGAACTGGATTGGACGCAGTGAGGGAGCAGAAGTGGTCTTCCGTGTTCCGAAATTTGAGAAGGTGCTCGTTGGAACGAATAACAAGAGTAAAATTGCGCGTGTAAAAAAGTTGTTGGGCGCTGTGTTGCCAAGTATTCAAGTTCTGTCTCCAGCAGAAGCAGGTATTGAAGAGATCGAGGTCAAAGAGGGGAACGACATGCTTGAGAACGCGCGCGTGAAGGCGGCCGCCTACGCAGGCAGAACCGATCTGCCAATCATCGGCATGGACACGGGACTCTACATTGCTGGCGAAAAGCTGGATGTCGCAACACCAAAACGGAATGCATTGGATGGCGCTGATGAATCGACCTTGTCGCAAGAAGAGATCGCAAAGAAGTTGGACGCGTTCTATCGCGGTATCGCCGAAAAGCACAGCGGAAGTGTCGAAGGCTATTGGCAGGACTTCACGGTGTTGCGTATGCCGGATGGAACAGAGCTGACGCAAGAAAATAAGCGTCACATCGTGCTGACCAACGAACGCAAAGGCGACATGGATGTGTATTTCCCAGTCCGCGGTCTCTACAAGGTGGCCGCGAATGGAAAATACGTAGTTGACCAGACAGAAGATGAATCGGTCTACGTCGAGCTTGGTCCATTGGCGCAAGCGTTTGCAAGCGTGTGTTCTGAAGAGGTGCGTGTTTTCACGACGCGTCCAGACACCTTGTTTGGTGTGACGTATGTGACACTCGCTCCAGAATATGCGCTGGTTCAAGAGTGGTTGGCTTCGGGAAAGATTAAAAACGCTGATGCCGTACGTGCATATATCGAGACGGTGAAGAGTAAGACCGACATGGAGCGAACAGCCGAGACGAAAGATAAAACGGGTGTCGCCTTGGAAGGCGTGTTTGCGACGAATCCGGTGAATGGTGAGCAGGTACCAGTATGGATCGCGGACTATGTGTTAGCTGGGTATGGAACGGGAGCTGTGATGGCAGTCCCAGCACATGATGAGCGTGATTTCGCCTTTGCAGAAAAGCATGGGTTGCAGGTGAAGCAAGTTGTTGCGCCGTATATTCGTCTCTCGGGTGACTACGAACCACGCGCTGAGAAAGACACTCGTACTCGCGCAGTTGTGACGGCAATTATTCGTCGTGCAGGAACGGATGAATACTTGTTGCAAGACATGGCTGATGGCCGCCGTGGGTTTACGGGTGGTGGTGTCGAAGAAGGAGAAACGGTTGAAGATGCTCTCCGTCGTGAAGTTCGGGAAGAAACTGGCTATACCGACATAAAGATCGTGGCCAACGTAGGACAGATCTGGGGTCACGGGTACAAACCAAAGAAGGACATCAACTGTCTTGATCCCGATCAGATATTTATCGTTGAAGTCAGCGGCCAACCACAGCAAGCGCGTTCAGAAGAAGATCTCACGGCGCATCAATTAGTCTGGAAGCCGAAAGCCGAGGTCGAGAGCTTCGTAAATCTTCAGCACCATAAGCTGGCGTGGAAGTTGTCTCAGTCAGAAAACGCTTGTTTCACAGAGGATGGGGTTGCGACGACAACGTCAGGATTTTTGAGTGGCTTGCAAACAGCTGAGGCAAAGAAAACGATTGTTGCGTGGCTTGAGTCTCATGCCGCCGGTAAGGCCATGAAGACCTATAAGCTGCGTGACTGGGTCTTCTCGCGTCAGCGTTATTGGGGTGAACCGATTCCACTTGTGCATTGTGAAGCGTGTGCGAAGAAGAAGCAGAAGGCGTTGTTGATTCATGGCTTTAGTGGTGATCCTGACAAGCGCTGGTTCCCATGGATGAGGCAGCACTTAGAAGTACAAGGATATGAGGTCATCGTTCCTCGTATGTCGATGGAGGGTAAGCCAACGGTTGAAGCTTGGATGGATCTGCTTCAGCCGATCGTTGAGACCTTGGGTGAAGATGATGTAATTGTTGGTCACAGTATTGGTGCGCGTGCAGCGTTACATGTATTGGAGCAGGCCAAGAAAAAGATCGGTCAGTTGGTGTTGGTGGCTCCGGCGGTTGGTCCGATTCCGGATTCAAGTTTCGCTTCGCAGATGGAGCAGAAGCCAGAACGCAAACCAGCCTATGAGTTCTTGAGAGATTTCTGGAGATTGCCGGTGAAGTGGAATGTGGTTACGCCACTTGTACGTTCAGCAGTTGTTATGTGGTCACGAGATGACGAGACGGTTAATCGTCCAACGCATGCCTTGTATCCAGCGGGTTGGTTCTTGCAGGAATACGAAGGAAAAGGACATTTCCGCGGAACAGAACAACCAGAGATTCTGGAACATGTTTTGTCTCAAAAGGTGACTGGCTGGATTCCAGTTCCTGACGAGCAACTCCCTCTCACCCTCCCCGAAGTCGAAGCCTACGAGCCAACCGACAACGGTGACTCGCCACTCGCCAAAATCGATACCTGGGTAAACACAACCTGTCCGAAGTGTGGCGGTCCAGCGACTCGCGAAACCGACACCATGCCAAACTGGGCTGGGTCGAGCTGGTACTTCTTGCGTTATTGCGATCCAAAGAACGACAAGCAGTTCGCTTCACCAGAAGCCTTGAAGTACTGGTTGCCAATCGACTTGTATAACGGTGGCATGGAGCATACGACGCTGCACCTGTTGTACTCGCGTTTCTGGCATAAGTTCTTGTATGACATGGGCTACATTCCAGAAGAGTGTGGATCTGAGCCATACGCGATGCGCCGTTCGCACGACATGATTTTGGGCGAGGGTGGTGTGAAGATGTCGAAGTCGAAGGGGAATGTGGTGAACCCGGATGATGTGGTGAAGGAGTACGGTGCAGATGTCTTCCGTGTCTACGAAATGTTCATCGGTCCGTACGACCAGAAAGCGCCATGGGATACGAATGGAGTGGAAGGCGTGCGTCGCTTCTTGGATCGTGTCTGGCATATCTTCCATCAGTCACAAGTAACCGATAAAGAAGTTCCATCCGATCTCGAAACGCTCTATCACCAGACGATCAAGAAAGTGACGGAAGGAATTGATAACCTGCAGTTCAACACGCCGGTCTCGCAGATGATGATTCTCGCAAACGCGTATCAAGAGTTCGGTTGTGTGCCGACGGCGCATCGCCAAGGCTTCTTGCAGGTGCTCGCTCCTTACGCGCCACACATGGCAGAAGAGATCTGGCAGGAAGAAGGTCACGCGTTTTCCGTGCATCGTGGTGGGTGGCCAACCTACGACACGACGAAGTTGGTTGCTTCAACCTTCGAACTCGTGATCCAGGTGAATGGCAAGGTGCGTGATAAGGTCACGGTGCCACAAGACATCACCGAGGAAGTGGCCAAGAAGTTGGCGCTGGAATCGGAAGCGGTACAGAAGTGGTTGGGAGCAGATGGAGCCAAGAAGGTGGTGTATGTGAAAGGGAAGCTGGTGAGCGTGGTGGTCTAGTATTGAGTAGACGTGTTTACGCCCCGGTGGCCTACGATGGTTGCCGGGGCGTTTGAATAATGCCTAGCTCCAGATACTTTTCATGTGTTTTGCGTTTGGATATGCCTCAAATTGAGCAATCGTTGGAATCGATTCTTTTTGTACTTCGGAGTGCTCACCAAGGATTTCTTTTATCTCTATCCAACGAGTAAGAAGTTGCTCTTGAGCAATAGTATCCAGTCGATAGATCCCGTTTAACGGAGCTTCCTTGGCGTTTAAGAGATGTAGTCCTTGAATCGCTCCCATATACATGAGGCAACGTGTTAGAACGATATCTTGGTCGGGCGTTGTGTCTTTTTGTCGATCGAAGTTGATTGGATAGCCTCCATTCAAGATGGTGATTGAAAGGTCGTTCCGCAGCGACAGATGGATTGTTCCGAATGGATCTGAATGCGGTTCGCTCAGTCGTAGTAACGTAGCGAACTCCACATCGGCAGAAGATGCACTGACGAATACTTTCTTTCCATCGCGTAATTGATCAAGTGGGAGATCGTGTAGTGCGTCGCTACCGGTTGTTCCAATGAGAAGATCTGACTTATTTATGAGGTCTTCAAGTGAACGAGATGTCTCTGATCCTTGAATGTTGGACGAAGAAATGTCGTACATCGATATTCTGAAACCTTGTTGTTTGAGTTGTTTGTAGAGTGCCTGGCCGATGCTCCCCATCCCAATAATGCCGATACGTTTATTCTCAAGCCGATCTAAAGCTTTTAATTTGCTGATGATAGAAGTGGCGATGAAACTTGGTTCAACTAACTTCTTTACTCCCGATGTCGCAACGCTCATAACTGGAAGATTTACAGGGAGGTCTCTTAGACGAGTGATGCCTCGCTGCGTTTGCTCAACGGCTACGATACGTACATCCGCGGAGATCTGCTTTGGAATAGATCGCCAAATTTCTCCACCATCATCTACGACCAGGATCTTCTTGATTCGGTGTCGACGGATGGCTTTTTCAACTTCCATCCAAAGAATTTGCAAACCTGCTTCGATGGAAAACTCATAGGGAAGATGAGGTGTTACACGGACGGGTATGATCCGAAAACCCGCGAACGTAAGTTCACAAAAAACGGCTGGAACGGTTGAATATGGCTTATCCAACACCAACATTTTTTCTGCACTGACGAGGTTTGCTAAATGTTGGAACAGCGGTACGTTATTTGGGAGTAGATGCATGTGAGCCAAGATCAGGCAGTCATCCAGGGGGCCTGTCTTTGTCTGTTCGGTTACCCAGTCTAATAGAGGCAAAGAAGGAAAATGGCTTTGTTGTGAACGTGGAGTTAAACGATAAACTTGGCAGTTATAACTATGTTCTGGTGCGAGGAAGCGTTCATCTTGATGCCAATCATTTCGTTCCCAAAATCTGTCTATTTGAAAGCCATTTTGTTTTAGTACTTGATGGAATCGTTCTATGTTTCCTGATTGAGAAAAGCCGACAAACAACTCACCAGAAGATGTAAGGTGCGTACGCGCTTCACGGAAAAAACGCTCCATCGTTTGATAGTCATCATCCATTACGCCTTTTTCTAGATCGTTTTGTGGTCGGCTATTGTGATAGGGCAGATTGAACAGAATAAGGTCGTATTGTTCGTTTGGAAGAGCCGAAAAGACATCTGATTCAAGCGTGCGTGAATGAATCTGGAGTTTCTCTAAGTTCAGATGGGTATTTTTTACCGCTGCCGGATTGATATCGACAGCGGTTACGCTCTTCGCTCCTCGTAAACCGGCAAAAACAGAAACGAGGCCCGTTCCTGAGCCTAATTCGAGAACGGTTTTTCCTGAAAGATCAGTTGGTAGACACTCAATGAGAAAATGACCAGCCCAATCGTAAGCCGGCGACATGACGCCAGGAAGCACGGTAATAGATCGATCAAAGACATCCACTTCATATGGCTTCGTATGTTGTAAAACCTTATTCAAATATGGGCGTGTTGTTACATGAATACCGTCTTTATCTAGCTGTGAGAGATAGGAGTCGGACATAAAGTAAGCGCCTATAAGGAGGAAGTGAATTAACTAGATAGACTAGATGAGCGCATGTTTCAGTCAACAAAATAAGACGTATATTTGTTAATATCGCTTAAAATAAAGAGCAATTTTACTTAAGTATCAGTTTTGTCTACAATTTTAGACAACTATGAACGCTGCTTCTGCCCTAAAACCGCTTGGTCTATCTTCGGAAGAAAGCGACTTGTATGTCGTGCTGAATCGTCGAGGAGCGAGCGAAGCGAAGCGATTGGCAGCTGAGTTAGGGATCAAACGGACCTCCGTGTATGCGATGCTTGATCGTTTGTGTGAAAAAGGATTTGCTGAACAACGTGTCACAAAGAACGGACGTGAGTATCTCGCGGTACGTCCTCAGAAGGTGCGGCTGGCTCAAGAGAAAAAAGTTGCCCAGTTCACGGCTCTTATTCCCTGGTTAGAATCGCAGACCTCATCTGATACGGGCGGAGAGAATGTCCGGATCTTCGAAACGCGTCAGGAGTTGAAGCAATGGTATATTGGAATGCTCCACGAGTATGCTGGGCGTTCGTACCGCATCATTGGGACGCAACAAGACTGGTATCGACTAGATCCAGATTTCTTAGAAGCTATTCACAAGACGGTAAAAGATAAGCGTATTCGAGCACAGCTCTTGTTTTCCGCGGATACACCGCGCGTGTTTCAAGACCGTGAACCGTCGATTTATCGCGACATTCGGTATCTCCCAAAGGCGTATACGTTTCGTTCAACAATCGACATTTTCGATGACCAGATCTTAATTGTCAGTCCAGAGCAGCGCGCGGTTGCGGTTGTAATCACGAATCCCGCCATGATGGATGTGTTTGACGCCGTATTTCGCTGTTTGTGGGAAGTCGGGAAGGGGGAGAACGGCTCAAAAAAGAAATGAAACGACGCACTTCCATTTTTCAAACAACCCAGGAACAATAAATCTCGACTCACTCAATAAACAACCTCTCTATGCTCGACCATGTCGGTGTGGCTTCTTCTGATGTGAAGCGTTCGCGTGAATTCTATGTAGCGGCGTTGGCTCCACTGGGATATAGCGTATTGATGGAAGGAGAGGGCTATTGTGGTATTGGCAAAACAAGTGGCGAAGATGCCTGGATTGGAACGATCTGGCTTCATAAAACCGATTCACCCGCTCCAAACCATATTGCGTTTCGCGTAGACGATCGTGCGACGGTCGATGCCTTCTACAAAGCGGCGATGGCGGCTGGGGGCAAAGACAATGGTGCACCTGGCATCCGCGCTCAGTATCATGAGAATTATTACGGAGCATTTGTCCTCGATCAGGATGGGAACAATGTGGAGGCGGTGTGTCACAAGTCTGTATAGAGTGAGTTGGTTTAACATCCCGTTTCGGCATTTGCGGAGACGGGATGTTTTGTATTGACGGCTTCTCGGGCTTGGGCCTACAGTGCGCCCTCTTGGCGAGAGGCGAGTCGTTACAGACGTTGACCCTTTTAGCCGGGCAATCATCCGCTGCCCACGGATGAAGCGTGCGAGGTTGAAGATGCCCTCGCCTGGATGACCCCCCCATCCATCATCGTACCCAAACGAGAGATCTTCAGACCGCTCGGGCTCCCGAAAGGGGTAGGCGAGAGAGATCGGTCGGGTAGCTACTCAACGATCCGGCTCTGCCGGTCGCTGATAGTTTGGAACGGTCCGGTGTCCCGTTCCACGAAAAACCTGCGAGTGCTGGCATAGAGCGTCATTGAGACAAGTCTCATGCCGACTACCAGTTCCGCTCATGGAAGAGACGGTTCCGAGAGACAGCAGCCGCTTTCTCGGGGCCATGCTCCCAGAGTCTGGTTGAAGAAGCAGGCGCTTCTCAGAAGCGATCCTTTCGGTCTGGAAAACCGATTCAGTCAGTACATGGGATCACCTTTCGGGCGCAAAACGTCTGTGTGATCCTCCCGATGCTGATTGACTCGCGTCTCTACGGGGATGCGAACAAGGAAAACGGGTCTCTTGAGCGAAACGATGCGCGCTACGAGCTACGCTTAGTGACGCTCGCCTGAGGGGTAACTCCCCGACGGCCAAGGCCTGCCGACGTGATCTACGTCCGGCAGGCCTTGATGATTCATGATATACTCCTCTCATTCACTCCTTCGTTTTATGTCTTCCCCTTCACAACCAGACTTCGATGCTGTTTTGCGACAGATTGAGCAAGCCGCTGCCGATTTGCGAACGGCGATTAAGGACTATCAGATGACGGTTATCTCGAGCGCTGACGAGCAAGAAGCCGACGAGTTAAATAAGCGTATTTCTCGCGTCTAATTTTTATGTTTAGAAGTCTTTTTGGGAAGAAACCAGAAGCGCCGCGGATAGAGGCGGCTCCTAAGTCTCAGGCTAAGCGACCAGAAGCAAAGCGTCCTCGGACTGAGCAGAAGGGAGACGAAGCAGACTACCTTGAGGGTGAAGTAATTGATGCGGCTGAAATGAATGGAGCTCGGGAACGTAGACAAGGCCCCGAGTATCAGCGTTTTGAGCGTGCTGAAAGACTAGTCAATGTTTATGGACAAGTGAACGTGTTGGTGAATATCTCAAACCAGGTTACGAATATCACTCTTCCGGGAGAGCGGCCACCTGTTGCTGCAGCACGCGAGAGAGTTCGAACGGCACGTGCAAATGTCCTAGCTCAGCTTGGATTTGCTGCTGCAATGTTGTTCGGTGCTCACCATGTTGCAAAGGAAACGGTTCAAGGAAATACGGCGATTGTTGCAGAGGGAGTAAACGGAGGACCGTTAACCGGGTATGCCAGAGAGGCGATGCAAGATTTTGAAGGAGCTTCTGAAGCGTATCTTCGCTTCGAAGACGATGTGCGTACGGGTCTCGATAGGGTTATGGAGCATGCACGTCGAGATGTAGAAGCGGTTCGGCGAGAAGAGCAGTTACAAGCCGCAGAAGAAGGTCGAGGAACGGTGCCTGTGCAACAAGTAGCAACAGGTACTACGGATGCACATCCAGCAGTGACGTCGCATCACACCTCGGGACGAGGCGCTGGGCATCATGGTAGCTCAAGAGGTCATCACGGTCGTAGTGGACGAACAGCGAGTAGATAGAGTTGCAGCGATTGTCCTTTTAGGACAACGGAGTAGAGAGAGGACTTTATCCTCTCTCTTTTCTTATGACGCTCCTTCCTCGTGGATCGGCGGTTGGTTCGGTGTTGGTTGGAATATTGGTAGGAATTGCTTTGCATAGTTTTTCCCCGTGGCATCAATGGGGGATTATCACGTGGAGTATTGTTTTAGGTCTAGCCGTTCTTTTGTGTTTGATAGCGAGTGTTCCAAGGTGCGCGCTCTACAGACGAGAGCTATTAATCATAGTGTGTCTTCTTGTTGGGCTGATTCGTTTTCATTCAACCCAATCGCTTCAACCACGGGAGATAAAGCCATTAGATCCCAAAGGGCTGATCTCGAATGAGTTTTCGTTACAGTCCGCGAATCAACTGAGTCCGAGACATTGGACAGGGAGGCTTCGAACGGAGCTTACGCGTCGTTCAAACAAGTTATTTCCCAAAGATGAATCAGGGTTGCTCGTTGGGATTCTCTATGGTGATAAACAACTTCCACCAAATCTGAAAGCAACGTTTCGCAAAATTGGAACGAGCCACATCATGGCGGTATCGGGGTCGAATGTAACGATCGTGATTGGTTGCTTACTGGGGCCACTCTTGTGGGTCGGGCTCGGTCGTCGGACTGCGTACGTTGTCGCAAGTGTAGGAATTTTCTTATTCGTCTTGTTGGCGCTACCTTCTGCATCCGTGTCACGTGCTGCGTTTATGGGTTGGCTCGTTTTATCGGCGCCGATGGTCGGGAGGCTGGTAAATTTTAACCGGTTGTTGTTGATCGCGGCGGTTGCATATGCCTGGTGGCAACCGTGGGCACTTCTCTATGATCCAAGTTATGCGTTGTCGTTTTTAGCGATGATTGGTCTTGGAACCTTCGGACGTTGTATTGGCGACAAGTTAGAAAAAAGAATTCCTTCACCGTTGTTTCGCGAAATCATTTCTTCGAATGTTGGAGCGACACTGCTTACGACACCCTACGGGATGTGGGCGTTTCAACAGGTGAGCTTGATCGGAGTCTTTGCGAACTTAGCGATCTTGCCGTGGATTCCCTGGACGATGGCGTTTGGAGCGGTCGCATTGCTCTTTCCCGAGATTCCAGTGCTCGCTATTCCTGCATCAGCCTGTTTGCGTATGGTACTCACTCTTTCCAATCTATTTGGTTTGGCGCCGGTGGGAAGTTGGTCAAAACTATCCACATCTGTCTGGCTTAGTCTGGGGATGTACGGCGCACTCTATCTTCTTTGGTGCCGTATCAAGCCAAAAAATAGACTTATCCACGTTTCAGGCACATCAGTCTAAAGAAAATCTCGAGGAGACTGTTTTGCATAGGTGAACAGTGTAGGAGACACGTGTGTAGAAATAGACGGATTGAGAATGATCTCCTTCATTAAAAAATTGTACATCGTCGATTTACAAAACGCTCTCTCCTATAGCCGGTTTGACGTGTCATCAAATTTTCCTGATTGTAGAAGTAAGGTCGTGAGACCGGACACAAGTTTCAGATGGGAGGTGAGAGCGAGAACGAAGGAGAGTGCGGAGGTAGGCGTTTCACATTACCGGTGAAACGAGCTACCGATCAAAGGCATACGTGCGTTTGATGGATGAACGGGTTGCTCTTCTTCTTTCTCCATTCTGGAATCAATGAGCAGAGTACTGCATACGGACACATCACGCTCTCAGCAGCGCGACCATTCCCGCAGGTATTCGCTCAACGATTGTCTCGTCTATGAGACGCTGAATGTAGGCCCATCTGAATTGTGCAGAAGTATGAAGCGGCGGGTGTACCGACCCATTCGCCGCTCCCTTCTCTGGTCCACCTCGCCCTTTTGTTCTTTGGTGGTGTGTGAGTCTGCGGGTATAGCGTCTGAGCACCTTATTGCATTCGTCACGCGTTACGAATGCACCTGGATGTCCAGTCACCTAAACGCGGAAAGAGTTGGTCGGTCATGGGTTCACGTTCGAGGTTCGATCTTCGTCCGCAGTTCAATTCGTGGGGGATTCTGTTCAGCTGGGTCGTGCAGCTCGTGCTCGTGGTATGTCTCCTGGATCTGCCGGGCTGCGGCAATGGCGAGGTCGGGAGCGGTGGGTCGGAGACGCTCACTCAGTCGGTCGCGGGCTGCACCGTTTCAACGATGCGCTACCCGACCACGGAGATGGAGTTCTCTCGGCTCTACGCCGCGCGCGACTTCCTCGTCGACGACGTTCACATCGGTCGGGACATCAACCTGGCCGAAGGAACGGCTATCTATCCGATCGCCTGCGGCACGATCCGTGTCTACCGGGCGGCGGATGGCTACGGCACGCTGGTCGCGGTCATCGAGCATCATCTCGCGACGCCGATCACGGTGCAAAATGGGGTAGGGGAGCGGGTGTCCGTGCAGGACTTCCTCTCGATCTACGGCCATCTGCGGCCGACCACTCTGCGTACGGGCGGCGCTCGCTTGCCCTGGCGTGATGGTGACACGGTTCGCCCCGACCAGATCATCGGCTACGTGCAACACGCAGCTGACAATGGAGACGGCGACGAACACCTGCACTTCGGGATTCGTCTTCAGACGATGGCCGAGGCAGCGCGCGTTGATCCGGCGGCCTGGTTCGCCGGGTACGATCGCGATCGTGTAAGGCGGCGATGGTATGCGAGTCCGACGCTCTTCATGAGCGCCCTCATGCGGCGCTCGGCGGTCACGTCGACGTCGACCTGGCATCCGACGGGTACGGTTCTCTCCGTGAGTGGAGAGCACTGGCTCGTCGTGTCGGACGGGATGCTCACGCGCCTCACGAGCGACGTGGTGCGCGATGAACGGCTGGGCGGACGGGTGGTGAGCGGCATTCCGGCCGAGATCGCCTGCATGACCACGGTCGGGTTCTCGCTCGAGCGGACGAACAGTCACCGGCTGGTCCGTTTCGAGGGAAGTTCGACGGTCTACGAGTACGCAGAGGCGCCCTCTCCGGCGCGCTACACGTTCCTCGCACAACAGGCGTTCGACTCCTGGGGCTGGAACGACTCGCAGATCGAAGTACGTGGGGCTGGTGAGCGAACGGCCTTCCTCGCGCGCTACCGTGACCTCGGGTCACGACGGCTCCGAGAAGGAGCGCTCGTGAAGGTAGCAGGTCGGAGTGATGTTTACGTCGTGTCGCAAGGCGCGCGTCGACCGATCTTCGACTGGCCGACCTTCCTCGCGCTCGGCTACGACGAAACGTGGATCATCGAGGTTGATTCCTCCGTCCTCGATGTTCTCGCTGGTCCCTTGGGCGAAGTCATTCGCCCGGAAGACCTCCGTCGCTGCCGAAGCACGCCTTCTCCCATGGATGCGGGTGTTCCAGTGATGGACGCAACCGTTCCCCTCGATGTGTCGGCGGGAGTCGATGCCTCGATCGATGCGACGGTCGATGTTCCTGCTGGGGTGTCGGTGCGTGATGTGCCGGTTTACCACGATGCAGGGGTGTCGCCGATGGATGTGGGTATTCCGTCTATGGATGTCGGGCGAGACACCGGTTCATGTATGGATCCGCCGCGCGACGCGGGTAGCGTGGCGATGGACGTCGGTGTACCGGATTCTGGTGCGCCGTCGTTGCTCGACGCTTCCGTGGCAGACATCGTCGACGTGCAGCCCGTGGTGGGTGTTCCGCCCGGTGCCGTGATGCGCTACGAGTTCCGTCTCGCGACTGACAGCGAAAGCTGGCGTCCGACGGAGCCGTATCATCTGCGCGATCAGTGGTGGCGGCAGCTCGACTGCCTCAACGCGATCGATAGCGATCGAACGCGCATGGTGGCGCAGGGTAATGGCTGGTACCGCTGCGACACGGCCGAGATTCAACGAGTCTTCGTCGGGACGTTCTTCTCACCGTCGCATCCCACGCTGGGTGATCGAGGTCACATCCCGACGATCGATAACTGGCCGCGGCTCTGCAACCCACGACTGGGCGTCGAATGGCGCATCTCGGAGCTGCCGAGCGGCCGCGAAGTGTATCGCGGCTCGTCGAGCGGCCTGCCCTGCGAGAACGTGAGCGACCACAGCCGGCATCGCCTTCCTTGAATGACAACTTCGTTCTTTCTTCCTTTCTTTCGCGCCCTCTCCGTCGGTTCACTCCGTCTGAGGGTTTCGCGCGTTTTGCTCGGCTTAATGCACCGATCATCTGTGTGGATAAAGACGCTTGCATTATTGAACAAACCAGGTACGATTAGAACATAAATAGAACATCTTTTTCTTTTGAACTTTATGGCTCGCAAATCTTCTGAGAATCAAAACGATGGTCGCTCGCTCGCCGTGCAGGGAGCAATCGATCAGATTAAAGAAAAGTTCGGTGATGGTTCGATCATGCGTCTCGGTGAAGCTCGTAAGATGCAGGTAGAGGCCATCCCAACCGGTTGTTTGTCGCTCGATCTCGCGCTCGGTGTGTTTGGTGTTCCTCGTGGCAGAATTGTGGAAGTGTTCGGTCCAGAAGCGTCCGGAAAAACCACGCTTGCCATGCATATTGTCGCGGAAGCCCAAAAGCTAGGCGGTGTCGCAGCGTTCGTTGATGCCGAACACGCCCTTGATCCAGATTACGCACGTAAAGTCGGCGTAAAAGTCGATCAACTTCTTATTTCACAGCCGGATAACGGTGAACAGGCTTTGGATATCGTTGAAACGCTTGTTCGTTCGAACGCAGTTGATGTCGTCGTCGTTGACTCTGTAGCGGCGCTTACGCCTCGCGCTGAAATTGAAGGAGAAATGGGGGATCAACACATGGGGTTGCAGGCGCGCTTGATGAGTCAGGCCCTGCGTAAGCTCACGGGTATCATTTCTCGTTCAAATACGGTCGTCATTTTCCTGAACCAGATCCGTCAGAAAATCGGAATCGTCTTCGGAAATCCAGAAACGACGACGGGTGGAAATGCGCTTAAATTCTACTCCTCGATGCGTATTGAGATCCGCCGCGCCGCTCATATAAAGGTAGGGGATAAGATCATTGGAAACCGTGTAAAAATCAAAGTTGTGAAGAACAAGGTTGCGGCTCCATTCCGTACCTGTGAATTCGATATCATGTATAACGAAGGTATTTCAATTCCAGGCGACATGTTGGATGCAGGCGTGGACCTTGGCGTTGTCGCGAAGTCAGGTAATACCTACACCTTTGAATCGGAGAAGTTGGGTGTTGGTCGTGAAAATGCCAAGCAGTTCCTTCGTGAAAAGCCAGAATTGATCACCCAGATCCGCAAGAAAGCACTCGAAGCCTGGCAGTCTCGTGAAGACGATCAGCCGGGAAGTGTCACCGGTCGTGGTAAGGACGACGAAGAAGGCGAAGAGGGTGAAGAAGATGGCGCAGAGGGCTAATCTCGTCAGATAAGAGCGAGCCAGGTACAATTGTCCCATCATGGCTAGACGAAAACGCTCTTCTTTTGACTTCCAGCTTGATTCAGAAACGAAGCGAAGCGTTGCGGTAGTTTTTCTATGCGCGTTTTCGCTTCTTCTGTTTTTAGGAATGTTCGGGCTGGGTGGATCAGTTGGGACTCGCTTAGACAGCCTTCTGACTTGGGTTTTTGGTTGGGATCGTTTCTTCTTGCCGTTCATTTCTCTGGCGATCGCCTACCATCTGGCGGCTCCAGATCGGTTTCAGTTGCATATTAAGAATGGGATTGGCTTCTGTTTGTTCTTCTTGTCCCTGAATCCCTTCATGCACGTTTTAGCGGTGCCCGAGGTTGGTCCAGTATCTGATCAGGTAACACGTGCGGTAGGTGGCAGGTTGGGGTACCTCATCGCTGTTCCGCTCGTGAGTTCACTTGGTCTCTGGGGGATGCGTATTCTATTTGGTGCCATCTTTGTCATTTCGGTGCTCCTTATCTTCAACCTCACGATTGAAGATATTCGTACAATTTTGAATTGGATCAAGCGTCTCTCGCTGCTCTTCCTTCAAGGTATTTCTTGGCCCGTGAAGCAACTGATTCGCTTACGTGAAGCGAAATCAGGTTCATTTGGCACCTTCTCGCCGAGCTATGACAATGGTGCTGCTTACCAAGCGCCGCTTATCAACGAGGAAGAGCCTTCCGAAGAATCTGAAGAGGAAGAAGTTCCTGCTGAAGAGGAAGAGACTAGCCTTGAAGATGGCGAAGAGGCGGAAGAAACCGAAGAAGAGGATGAAGAAGTAGATGAAGACGGCGAACCGTCTACTGCTCCACCGGCTAAGCCAAAGAAACGTTATCCAAAAATCGAAGTTCCGCTCGACTTGCTTGATCGTCGTGATCAGAAGCCAACATCAGGTGATATCTCCCATAATCGCGAAGTCATTCGTCGTACGCTCGATAAGTTCGGTATTCCGGTCGAAATGGCCGAGGTCTCTGTTGGTCCGACCGTCACGCAGTTCACGTTGAAGCCATCCGATGGCATCAAGCTGTCGCGTATCACCGGTCTTCATAACGACTTAGCTTTGTCCTTGGCGGCGCATCCAATTCGTATCGAAGCGCCAATCCCAGGCAGGTCATTAGTCGGAATTGAGGTGCCAAACCAGTCCGTCGCAACGGTTGGGATGCGTGAAATTCTTGAGTCCAAAGAATTCCGTGAGCGTAAACCAGGCGGTCTTCACTTTGTCTTAGGGAAAGATGTGGCCGGTAAGCCATGGACAGCGGATTTGACCCGCATGCCGCACTTGTTAGTGGCTGGTGCGACTGGTTCTGGTAAATCTGTCTGTTTGAACGTCATCATCATGACGCTGCTTTACACGTTCAGCCCAGATGAATTGAAGTTCCTGATGGTTGACCCAAAGCGCGTGGAATTACAGGTCTACAATGGATTGCCGCACCTAGTCACGCCGGTTATCACGAAGACAAATGAAACGGTGAATGCCTTGAAGTGGGCGCTCCGTGAGATGGATCACCGCTACGACCTTTTGTCTAAAGTTGGTGCGCGTGATTTGGCGAGCTACAACGCACGTGTTGAGGAAAAGATTCCATATCTAGCCATTTTCGTTGATGAATTAGCCGACTTAATGGCGACGTCTGCGTCTGAAGTGGAAGGACCCATTGTTCGCTTGGCGCAGATGGCGCGTGCCGTCGGTATTCACTTGATTCTCGCTACCCAACGTCCATCGGTCGACGTGATCACGGGTCTTATTAAGGCAAACGTACCAGCGCGTATTGCCTTCGCAGTTGCCTCTTCAACGGATTCACGAACCATTCTCGACCAGGTCGGCGCTGATAAACTTATTGGTCGTGGAGACATGTTACTTTCAACGGCGGAACTCGCTACACCAAAGCGTGTGCAAGGTGCTTTCATCTCTGACACAGAAATTTCTCGTGTGGTTGAGTTCATTAAGTCTAAGTACGATCCAGCTGACTACGATTTCAGCGTGACGCAACGCAATGGGGGCGGTTCAAACGAAGGTGGAACGATCGGCGGTGGAGCAGGTGGGAGCGGAGAGGATGATGATCCACTCATTCCAGATGCAAAGGAAGAGATTATTCGCGCAGGCAAAGCCTCGGCTTCATTGTTGCAACGACGTTTGAAGGTGGGGTACGCCCGTGCTGCGCGTTTGCTTGATCTGCTCGAACAAGAGGGTTTCATTGGCCCGGCTGATGGTGCGAAGCCGCGCGAGATTTTGAAGGCGGACTTTGGTCGTCAGATGGATTTAAACAGCCCAGCTTCTGATGAGTCAGAAGAGGAAGAAGCTTAGGTAGTGCCTATGGGGTTTATCCAAAAAAGTATCAACCCTGGTGGAAAACTAGGTCACGATTTACGCGAGCTTCGAACAAAGGCGGGCTTGAGTCTGGCGGATGCAGCTAAGGCGAGTAAGGTCTCAGAAGGTTCGATTCGTATGCTCGAAGAAGAGCGCTGGAGTGAAATTCACGATCCACTCTACTTCGAAAACGTCTTTCGCACGTATTTGTCACTGTACTCCATTCAGCAGAATTACTATCTCGAAAAATATCGTACCGCATTACACATTAAAACGCGTGAACGACCGATGCGGGAGTTGCTTCCGCGCGAACGCGTTCGCTGGTCTGACTTTACGGTCTGGTCACGCGTGCTCGCTGTGGCGCTTCTTGTATTATTCGCCTGTGCAATTGCCGGCTATGTTTGGTACCAAGTGCGAGCGGTAACAGCGCCACCTTCACTCTTTGTGGAGACACCGAAAGAAGGAGAGCGTTTAGCTCGTCCAGTAGCTGAGGTCAAAGGCAAAACTGAATCAGATGCGACCGTTTCGATTAATGGTCGACCAGCTATTGTGGAAGGTGATGGCTCCTTCCGTCTCACAATTGATATCCCATCTGGTCCAACCGTTATTGTGATTGAAGCGAAAAAACGTCGCGGAAAACCAGCTGAAGAGACACGTCACGTCTTTTATCAGCGCACAACCGAAACACCGTAACAAAAAAAATCCTCTTCCTGACTGCGAAGCACTGTCACGCGCGAGACAGATTGTCCGGTGATGCAGGAGGAGCTTGTCCGGGAGAACCCCGAACGAGCCGCATCGATGGCCAATCAACGTGTGCGTACAGCGTTCCGCAGCCCGAAAGACGATTTCGATGAACGCTTTTATTGTCCCCACTGGTTCGATGGAGCTTACGAAATTTTAACTACTTGGTCAAGAAAATGATGCTTTGAAATAAAATACCCACGCCTGCGCGTGGAGTGAGTATTTTTCCTGTTCCATGCTCTTTTATGAGCATACCACAGGGAATGGGGTGGTCGGGCACCCGGGAAGTGGAGGGAGCGATAACGATCGCTCAACCTCCTCCGACGCTCAGCAGTTGTTGACGCTCGTCGGGGCGAGCAAGAAGGTATATACCGCCCACGCGAGCGCAGCGATGATCAGCGCGGTGATGATCAGATTGATCGGGCTTGCCTCATCAGGTCTCGGCTTCTCAGCATTGGCGCTGACGGTCTCCGGGAGCCGCTCACCGCACTTCGGGCAAAACCTCTCAGGCATTGTTCAGGGCGCTTTCTCCCGCAAACGATTCGCATCGTGAGCAGGGAGCTAGACTGTGAATCCAGTTCTCTGCTCACGAATTAGGTGTTAATAAACAGCTAGACGATACATGGGGCTAGCGTATGTACAAAACACGGGTCGATCATCAACACTCTCTAGGCACAAAGCCGCAAGCGTTACGAGCCATAGCGAAGCTGCGTCTGGCGATCGCCAGAGACAGAAAAATGCGTAGCTCGGGTGGAGAACCACCGATGACCAGCCCGTGTTTTGAAAGGGATCGAACGAAGGATAAAGGGGTGAGAGTCCCGGGGCGCCAGAGGCGCTTTGGGACGTATGGTCGAGGATGATGGGGTTGGAAGCCGTAGCCTCCGTGCCTATCGTCTTCGTCCTGCTTCACAAGTTGCCGTGTTCGGTTTCCCGTGAAGGTCGTCCCCTTATCTTTGGTTCGATCTCGCCAGCGTTTTGGAGGGTGGAGGTGGACACCGATGGTCCGAAGACCTGGTGTTCCGCAGATTCATGCGTGAGACATTCGAGCCGTAGCCCAAACGAGTCATACAACGAACCTGTTCCAGCGGCGGCTGGGGACCCTCCAAAACGCTGTAGAGATCGTGATCAGTTGCGCAAAGGGCAACCGTATAGAATAATATAAGATTACTATTCTGTCAAGCGTTCGTGTCCAACCAGCAGTAAATTGTGCTAACTCTAGCGCAGTTTTCTGTTCAGACCATCTGAACAGAAGTGAAAGTGGTTACTGAATTAGGTTAGTGAGTTAGGTGTAGAAGGGGTGTGGCTCAGCATGGGGAGCCGCGCCGTCCTGCCTACCTCTCCAGAATAGAATTGATTCAGAAGTTGGGCAATAAAATATTACGTAGATTAGCTCAGTTAAGCCAATAAAATAGAGGTCTAGACGCTATTTTATGGAATAAAATACAAGCAGATTGTCTGTGGACAATCTGGGGATTTCCTAAGATTTCCACTCTTTTATGGCTTTTTCCCAGCGTTCGAGGGTGCCGCAATCAAACCACTGGCCTTCAAGGGGTGCCGCGCCAAGCTGACCAAAGGCAGTTAAATGAGGAAATAAATCCTTTTCAAACATCAAAAAGCGCTCCTCGGATTCGATTTTGCTTAAAATGCGGGTGTCGAGAGCGTAAAGACCGGCGTGAACAAGGTTTGTAGACGGGTCTGCTGGTTTTTCTCTAAATCTTGCCACTTTTGTGCCTTCAAGGTCCGGAACACCATAGTGTTGAGGTTCTTCTACCGAAACAAGGCCTAGGGTCGCTGTATAACCGCCGCTTTCGTGTGTGTTGGTGAGAGTCTCTAGGTTGAATCCTTTTAGCTCATCGCCATTTGTGACAAAAATCGACTCTTTATTAAATGCGTCCTTTAGATAATGGACAGCGGCGCCCATTGTTCCCATGGGCTCCGGTTCTTCCCAAAGGTCGATGTGAAAATTTGGGTGGGTTGTTTTCATTGCAGATTGCCACTCTTCGAACTCAGCCTTCCATTTTGGAGGAATAGTTACGAGGGCGCGTTTTACCCCGTACGTCTCGAGCCATTCCGTAAGCCAGGTGAGAATCGGTTTTCGTTGAACTGGCACAAGGGGTTTTGGGATTTCGTAGGTCACGGGACGTAGTCGAGTGCCTTCGCCGCCGGCGTGAATGAGCGCTTGGGTAATCATGGAATCCCAGAATAGCGAATGAGGGCGTCATCGGCGAGTTCGTTGACGAATGGGTTGTGGATCCGTACGATCTTTGCCGGACCTTTGATAATAAAAGAGTAAGAAATAAAGAAGGAGTGGCGTTTCACTCCTACTCGCAAACATGCGAGGCGGTGCCTCCAGAAGACGAAAAAGGGTGGTCGACATGGGAATGATGGAAAGGGCAGATGCCCCCGGCCTCAGGTACACGAGGGTTCTCCTCAAGCTCTCGGGCGAACTGCTCTGCGAGCGCGAGGGAGGCTTCGGTCTCGACCCGACGGCGATCGGCACGCTCGCCGATGAGCTCGCGCAGGTTCACGGGCTCGGCGTCCAGCTCGCGCTGGTCGTCGGTGGCGGCAACATCTTCCGCGGCCTCAAGGCCGCGTCGACGGGGATGGACCGTTCTACGGCGGACCACATGGGCATGCTCGCGACGGTCATGAACGCGCTGGCTCTCCAGGAGGCGCTCGAGAAGCGGCGCGTGCCCACGCGTGTCCAGACGGCTCTCGAGATGCGCCAGGTGGCTGAGCCGTACATCCGCCGCCGCGCAGTGCGTCACCTCGAGAAGGGTCGCGCAGTGATCTTCGCTGCCGGCACGGGCAACCCCTACTTCTCTACCGACACGGCGGCAGCGCTGCGCGGCATGGAGGTGGGAGCAAAGGCGCTCCTCAAGGCCACCAAGGTCGAGGGTGTCTTCGACAAGGACCCGAGGGCGCACGACGACGCTCGGATGTTCAGCCGGCTGTCATACGACGCGTTCGTCGAGCGTCACATCGGGGTGATGGACACCTCTGCCGTGACCCTCGCCCGCGACAACCGGCTCCCGGTCCATGTCTTCAAGTTCGGGCCTGGGAGCGTGCAGCGGGTCCTGAGGGGGGAGGCGGTCGGTACCCTCATCGACGGCGTCGACGGCGTCGAATTCGCGCCTTAGGCTGCGTTCGCCCTGCCGCTAGCGGTCGGTGAGCTGCGTCTCAGGCGCCTCACCGACCGCTCCCGAGCATGGAGTTTTCTTTGAAACGCCACTCAGCCTTCTTTGGTTCTTATTCTGTAGCCTGTTTTGGTCTAAGCGAACCAAGGCTTTGCGCTAAAATAAGGTCAGAAATGACTTAGTTGACTTTAGTGGTTTTTCAATGGTATATTCCGCGCGGAAAAACTTACTTCAACGATCGATTTTTTGATCAAACGCTGCCCGCCCATGCAGACTTCGCGCTCGTAACGCAGAAACCCCTTCCCGATCCACAGATCTGGGAGGGGATTTTGCGCTCTATGCGCGGTTGAAATAGGTTTTTACATCTCGGCTCCATGTTTGTGTGAAACGGACACGAACTTCCCCCGGCTATCTGTCTTCCTGAGTTCGTCCCGCGTTTGCTCAAGCGTGTGTTAACTCCCCTCAGCCGTTTTCTATGATTTTCCGTCGCCAGCCATCGGTTGACGTCGAGCGTCGGTACTTTACCGCGACTCGTGACGCCATGGCCCTCCCGGACCTCATTGAGGTCCAGAAAGATTCCTATCGCTGGTTCCTCCAGGAGGGAATTCGTGAGCTGGTCAAAGAGATTTCGCCGATCAAGGACTTTATTGGTCGCGATCTCGAGTTGCATTTGGATGATTATTTCGTTGACGAACCAAAATTCGACGAGAAGACGTCGATGGCAAAGAACGTCAACTATGAAGCAGCACTCCGTGTAAAGGCGCGTCTTACGAACCGCCGCACAGGTGCTTCCAAAGAACAGGAAGTCTACCTTGGTGATCTGCCACTCATGACGGAACGTGGAACGTACGTCATCAACGGCATTGAACGTGTCATCGTGTCTCAGCTTGTTCGCTCGGCTGGTGCGTTTTTCAGCGCTGAGCTCGTTCGTGGCCGCAAGCAGTATGGTGCCAAGATCATTCCAAACCGTGGCGCCTGGCTTGAGTTTGAAACCGACGGTAACAACGTGATTTGGGTCAAAATCGATCGCAAGCGCAAAGTGGCTGCTACGTCGCTCTTGCGTGCCTTTGGCGTTGGTCACGATGACGAGATTCGCGCCCTCTTCACGGATGTCGATATCCACCCATTGAACCGCTATATCGATTCGACGCTCGCGAAAGATGCGGCCAAGGACGAAGAATCCGGCCACGTCGAAGTCTATAAGCGTATTCGTCCAGGGGATTTGGCGACGCCAGATAACGCGCGTTCACTCGTGCAGTCGATGTTCTTCAACTTCGATCGCTACGACTTGGGTCCGGTTGGTCGCTACAAGTTCAACCACCGTTTCGGCTTACAGATGGAGCGTGAAGAAGTCGTGAAAGAAGAATCACGCATTCTCACCAAAGAAGACTTGATCTTGATTTTGAAAGAGATCATCCGTTTGAACATCTCGCAGGAAGAGTCTGACGACGTCGATCACCTTGGAAACCGCCGCGTGCGCGCTGTTGGGGAACTCGCGCAGGGTCGTTTCCGCATCGGTCTCGCACGTATGGAGCGCATCGTTCGCGATCGTATGTCGACGCTCGATATCGATACGCTGACGCCAGCCAAGCTCATCAACGCACGTCCAGTGATTGGGGCAGTGCGTGAATTCTTCATGAGCTCGCAGTTGTCGCAGTTCATGGATCAGACGAATCCGTTGTCTGAGCTCGAACACAAGCGCCGTTTGTCCGCGATGGGTCCGGGTGGTCTTTCCCGCGAACGCGCTGGCTTCGATGTTCGTGACGTGCACCGCACGCACTACGGACGTATCTGTCCAATCGCTTCCCCAGAAGGACCGAACATTGGTCTCGTGGGTCACATGTCGTGTTACGCGCGTATCAACGAATACGGCTTCATCGAAACTCCGTATCGTAAGGTTCGTAACTGGGCGAAGAACGATGGAAAAGATGCTGTTGATGAAGTATTGCGCGTCGATGTAAACGACGGCGAAGGCAAACTCGTTGCAAAAGCCGGTACGGAAATTGATAAGAAATTGGCGGAAAAGCTTCAGAAAATCTCGATCGACAAGTTGCCAATCAACCCAACGGTTACAGACGAAGTGGTCTACTTGAACGCCTTCGCTGAAGAGCGTGGAACGACAGCTCCTGCTACGACCCCAATCGGTCGCGATGGAAAATTCCTCGTGGATCGTGCGCCTGCTCGTAAGAACGGAGAACCAACGATTGTTGATGTCGCCGAAATCGATTACGTCGACGTCTCGTCCAAGCAGATTCTCTCGATCGGTACGTCGCTCATTCCATTCGTGGAACACGATGACGGTCACCGCGCGCTCATGGGAACGAACATGC
>CAYUCP010000007.1:16947-27674 GCA_964443315.1 uncultured Gammaproteobacteria bacterium | reverse complement strand
GAAGAGAAGTTTAAAAAGGATAAGTTCGATCTTGGACTTCGTGTGAGTCAGGTGGCGGGTGGTTTGGGGTCTATGTCGCTTACGGCTATTCAGCTCGATACACAAGGGCTAATTGAGCTGTTCTATAATGTCTATAACCCGGATTTGTATGAAGCGCAGCCGTTGATCGATACGGCAAAACTCCAGGTGGACTAGTGTTGAAAAAAGAAACAAGCCTTTAAAACGCGAAACGACCCGTTCGAGTGCGCGTCCTCTTCTCGGAGGACTTGCGTGTTCATGCGCCGGCCAGACGGGCTGGGCGCAGGAACCTCGATTGGGTCGTGCTTGGGAATTGGGCGGCTTGAGTCTTCAGTCGAGATCACGGCGAACGCGCGCG
This sequence comes from uncultured Gammaproteobacteria bacterium, assembly GCA_964443315.1. Classification (GTDB taxonomy): domain Bacteria; phylum Patescibacteriota; class Patescibacteriia; order 2-12-FULL-60-25; family 2-12-FULL-60-25; genus JAGOTP01. The sequence goes on along the minus strand of CAYUCP010000007.1, from coordinate 27,298 downwards.
TGAAGTGACCTGAGGCCGCGAAGGATCAGTGGTTGATCGGGCTCCGCGTGGGATCGGCGAGGCAGGCTTCCTGCTCGCTCGTCGTCACGCTTTGTCCGATGGGCGGCACGCAGCTCGCCCGGATGGTGCGGCAGAAGCCTGCGCGCTCCTCGGCGCTCGGGGCCGCGGTGATGCTGCAGTAGAACATCGGCTCGGCGCCGGTGCGCTGCCTGCAGGGGAAGAAGTTCCGTTGCGCTTCGGTCGGGAGGCTTCGTTGGAGTCCCGGGGACACGCAGACGGTCGGCCGAACCGTGGTCGTCGTCGGAGTACGTCGCACGATCAGCGTCCCGAGGAAGAACATCAGTCCGATCACACCGAGTCCGATGCCGATGTGGTTCACGATCGCGCTTCGCGAGGCCTTGGCGGCCGGCTGCGCCTCGGGTGGCGTGAGCTCCAGTCCGTCGGTGGTGGTCGGGCCGCCAGGTCGGCGAATCGGGATGGTCGGCCTCGCCGCTACTTCCATCGCCTTGGGCGGCGGGGGAGCGGCGTCGGTGAGGTCAGTAGGGCCGCGTGGCGTCATCATCTGGGCGAACTCTCGCGGGAGCGAGGGCTGAGGCGGGAGCCTCTCTTCCATCGCTGCGCGGAGCAGGGTCATGTCTTGGGGAGTCGCAGGCACCCGGCTCGGGAACTGTTCGGGGGCGCTCACCACGCGCGAGTCGAACAGCTTCTCCTCCTCGCGATCCAGGTCTCCGTTGAGACCAGAGCCGGGGAGTACGAGATTGTTGAAGGCTCGGGTGACCTCACCGTTGCTCGTCAGGTCCGGACCGTTGTCGGTCGCGGAAGCGGCGGGGACGATGACCTCCCGATCGAACGGGTCAGGCTCGTCGCTCGTGTCGGCGAGCGGTGCCTCGATGGGGGTTCGCGGAGTCGTTGCTGCGAACGGATCTGCGAAGGGCAACGTGTCGCTCGTCGCCACGACTTCCGGCTGTTCTGCATGGACGACTTCCTCATCCAGGCCGAACCCACCGAATGCCTTGTCCACCTGATCGCTCGTTTCTTGGGCGATCAGGTCGGGGTCGGTGCCCTCTGCTTCGATCTCGGTCAGGGCGTCGAGGACGTCCTGGCTCTTCGGGAGGTACTCCTTGGGGGAGTCTTCGACGGCGTCCGCCGAGGCGGTGTTCGTGTCGGTCGGATTCTTCTGCCCCGCCGCCTTGTTCAGGGTGGTGGGCAGGCGGTTCGGGAGGTGCTCATCGTGCTTCGGGTAGTCCTTCTGGCAGGGCCGGTTGCCCAGCTTGCTGAAGGCCTTCTCGGGGCCGACCTTGTCGGCCAACCAGTCCCACTCACGGGACGCGGCGGCCACCGTGATGTCGGGCCGGATGGGGCGAGGTCCCTGGACTTCGAGAGCGAGCTGCACGCCCTGCTTCTTGTCCTTGGGCAGCTTGACGTTCCGCAGGCCGAGCCAGATGCCGAGCTCGGAGAGATAGGCTGCCATCACGGGGTCAGGACCCCCGATGCCCGGGTTAGTGGGCGAGCGCGACTCGTCGTCGATCGGTTCTCCTGGTGTTTCCATTTCTTTCTTCCTCCTCGAATTCAGGTGTGTATGTCCAGCTGTGCTACCAGTTGAGCAGGAATGACTCCTGCTAGTGACGGTTCTGTCTCGTGTTGCGAATGTCCGCGTTCCTCAAGACTAACCACTTCCCATGCGTGAGGGGCAGATTAGGCTAGGACGGAACCGGGATGTGTACCAATATTTTGATAAAACGTCAATGAATGGCCGCTAAAAGGAAATATTCTATTACTTGACAAAATAAAGAGGGTTGGGGTAGGGTCACCCCTTCTTTCGCCCCATTCAGCTCACAACTCACGAGTCAGTAATCGAAGAGGTAGTCTCGCCACCCCAACAGGCCTCTCCTAATAAGAGCTAGGCCGGGAGTTCACGCCGATGCGTTCATGGTTGATTCCGTCTCTGGTTCTGGTGGGCGGCATGTCGCTGCCCACCGTCGGGTGGGCTCAGCCCCGCCCCACCCCGCAGGCGCATGTCGCGCCGGCCCCCGCCACGGAAGGCGGGAACATGGACGAGGTCGTGCGCATCGACCCGTCCCAGCTCGTCTGCGCCGACGGGCGCAGCCTCTGCGAGGTCACGGCCGCGCAGACCCAGAACATCGAGGCCCTCCGGTCCGAGGTCGTGGCCCTGCGCGCGCAGGTCACGACGGTCGCCGCGCGCACGCCGTCGCCGCGCCCGAGGACGACGACGCCCCCCGGCCGCCCCTCCCGAACTCCCCAGCCGCCCCCCGTGCTGGTCCGGGTTCGCCGCCTGGAGGAGGCGGGTGCGGCCACCGCCGAGCGCCTGGAGGCCGCGGCGCGGGACATCCCCACGCTGACGATCCTGCAGGCGCAGTGCACGGCGCGCCAGAACAACCCGGCGTTCGTCCTGCCGCCCGGCACGGACTGCGCTGCGGTGGCCCGCGACCTCGCGGCCGCCCAGGCCGCCGCAGCGCGCCCCGCCGTCCCGTCGGCCGCGGCGGCCAGCCTCGTCCTCCGCTGACTCGTGTCTCGCCGTCGCTCCAACGCGACGGCAACACCCCTACGACCCTGCTCGAGCTCGCGTCGCTACCGGTTTCCGGTGCGGCGAGAGATGCTCTCGAGAGGGTCGTTGCGCGTTTCAAGGAAATTGACAGAAAAGCAATATTTTGTTACAAACTTCGGTTCTTTCTACAATTCCTATTTCTTCCACATAACGTATTACATGGCTTGCCAGCTGCTTTGAGTGAAAATAACCCTTTATTTTCCTTGAAAGCAGCTGGCGAGACATCGTGCGCAATTACGCGTATACGGGTCGAACCGCTTCTCAACGAAAGCGAGTGCATCACATGAGCGGTTTCAAGATCAACCAGGGCGACGAGACGGGTGAGACCATCGGCAGCGATGGTGTCGCCGAGCTCGTCGTGATCGACGACGTGGCCGTGGAGACCGTCATCATCGGCGGCGTCAAGCTCGACAAGGGCAAGAAGATCTACGTCAAGGACGAGGTCGACGCCCTCAAGACGCAGGCCGAACAGTTCCGCGAGGCCTACATCGACGCCCTCGACAGCCTCAAGATCGCCGACGACCGGGTCAAGCTCGTCGAGGAGAAGCTCCTCGCCGTCGAGGCCACCAGCCTCGCCGAGGACGAGCACGTCTACCACCCCTTCGCCGAGCCCGACGAGGGCACGGAGGCCTTCAACAGCCTCGAGAACCTCAACCAGGGGGTCCCCACCCCCGTGAAGAGCCCCAACCTCTTCGTGTGGGTGACCTACCCCAACGGCAAGCAGGGCATCCTCTGCTGCCGTCTCCCGACGAAGGTCGGCCAGCGGCTCCGCTTCGGCGGGCTCAGCTCGGTCGGCTACTTCGTCCTCATCACGCGGGTCTCCCAGCCCAACCCTTTGGGCGGCCCCCCGGAGATGGGCTACGGTTTCTTCGCCGCCGACAAGGGCGGCCGTGCGGTCAAGAAGGGGTTCGTCGCCGAGCAGGACTTCTTGAACAAGCTGATGGACCACGAGCGTGACCCCTTCTACGTCGGCGGCACCGTCTTCGGTGCGACCCTCATCCTGAAGGGCTACACCTCCTTCGCCACGGCCAACGATGCGCTCCGCTTCGAGCTCTTCAAGAGGCGTATGCTGGCTCTGGGCTGGCGTGAGCCCGAGAAGAAGCCGGAGCCCAGCGGCCCCGCCCTCCCGAGCGGGTCGGCGTCCGGCGCTCCCCGGCTCGAGCAGTCGGCCTCCAGCACGGCGCCCGCCGCCCCGCCCGCCGGCAAGCCGAGCGTCGCACCGCCGCCCCCGCCCCCCGCCGCCCCCGCCCAGAACGGGGCGCGCACGAAGGACAGGGAGGACGCCAAGGGCGCCCAAGACCGTACCGACGAGCTCGCGAAGCACCTGGAGCCCGACGACCCCGAGACCGAGGAAGCGCTGCGCCGGCTGGCCGAGCAGGACACCGAGCGCCGCGAGGCCACCGGCACCGCCGCCGCGGGCTGATGAGACGGAAGAAGTAGGAACGCGAGCTGCTGATCCACCGCAGCTCTCTCCCGCCGTCGATGAAGACCCCCGCCGCTGACTTCCAGCGCGGCCCCACTGGTCTCATCGGCGGCGTCTTCATATCTGTAGTTTGGTAGGATAGAAGTGTTCGTTCCGAAGAGAGGAGAGAGGAGATCCATGGAGCTGATCTATGTGTCACTCGTCGTGTTCGCGGTCGGAATGGCGTGTGTCCTGTTTCGACTGCGCGAAGTCCAGAGCCTGCTGCGGGTCAAGAACGAGGAGGCGTTTAACGCCTGGTGGGCGGGTCTCGCTGTCGATGAGTCTCGACTGATTCAGGTCATCGTTCTGAAACAGGGCCAGCCGTTGGCCTACGGTGATGAAAAGGTGTTTGTCGTCGTATACGACAAGCAGGTGCAGAAGTCCAAATTCGCCTTCTTGCCCAGGCCACGCTCAAGGAGCGAGCCCATCGAATGCCATATCGGAGACTTCCAGAAAATGATCGTTTCTATCGGCGCTGAAGATTCAAATCTACGCGTGGTCTTTCAAGTGATGGATGACGGCACGCCTCATGAATACCCGTCTAACGTCACCTGTATAGAGGTGGGAGACAAGTACCTGATCCTGGTTCAAGATGCCTTTGAGGCGATGCGTCATGCTGTGCTGCTTGAAGAAACGAAGGGGACTTATTTCGAAGAACTCGTCGATAGACAGAAAACGGATGCCAAAAAAATGCGTACCTTTAACTAACATACCGCTTACGAGAATGCCGCGCTTTCTTGCCGCTTCTGCTCTCGTTAGCGGTATTCTCGTTTTATAGAGAATATATTATTTTTTCTAAAAAAGACCACGACCCCGTCCGGAGTGAACCGAATCGGGGTCGTTCTTGGGGGGTGCGGCGAGATGTGTCAGTCGGCGCCACGTTGGTCGTGGGCGACTCGAGCCGCGAGAGGGTTGGCGAGGCACGCGTCGGAGCCGTTCTGCGAGGAGCAGGCCCGGCGGACGCTTCGGCAGAAGCGTGGGCGCATGGCGGCCACGGGGGCTGCTTCGATGGAGCAGTAGAAGGAGGGGGCCGCTCCTTGGGAGGGGCGGCAGGCGAAGTAGCCGGCTGCGATCGCTGCTTCTGGCGACGCGAAGCTCGTAGACGAGCGGCAGGTCGCAGCTGCGGCTGGCGGCAGCTGGGGAGCCGGCCGTTGCGAGGTCGGCCGCGCCACCATGGTGGTCGTGGGCCGTCGGGCGCTCGGCAAGGTCAGCCAGCGTGAGGCGAGGCTGGCCGCGCCGAAGGTCACCGCGAGCGTCGCTGCCACCAGCCCGAGGGCGGGCAGGTAGGAGCTCAGCGGACGTACCGGCACCGGGGGCGTGACCGTGATCGGCGCCGTCGGGTCGGGGTCGACCGCCGGTGCTTCATCATCACTGGCCGAGTCGGCGACCGGGGGGTCGTCAATCGGTACGGTGACGAGGAGTGTGGGAGAAGGGGCGTCGGGCCCCGGTGCGTCCAGGTCGACCTTGATGGAGGCCGAGCCTTCTTCGCCGGATGCGTTCACCACTTCCGCGTCGTTCGTGATCTTCAGCTCAGCGCTGATCTCCGTCAGTCCTTCTCCCGGAGGAGGCGGATCTGGAGGCAGCTCCTCGCCGAAGAGACTCGCGATGTCGGTCGGTGCCGCGGGTGCGACTTCGATCTCCGGCTCGCTCTCCGGCTCGCTGGGAGTGGCCGGCCGTGCCGGTACCGCCTTGATGGGCGGAGGAGGGAGCTTCGTGAGCCGCCCGTCGATGACGGGCGTGCGCTCGCCACCTGCGTCCCCGAACTCGCCGGAAGCGCGTTCGAAGAACCCCTTCGTGCTCACTGCTGCCGGCGGCGGGGGAGGCGGCTTGGATGCCGGGGGCGGCAGAGGCGTGGGAGGTGGCGGCGGGGGAGGGGGATGGCTGATCAGCCCGTTGGGCGGGAGGGTGGCCACGGATGACCCACTTCCGGGAACCGGTCGAGCCGGCGGTGCGACCCGCAGGCTGTGCTCTCCGGGGATCCCAGCGGCCGGTGCAGGAGGTCGGGAGGGCGGGTTGCGCTGGGGTGAACTCGACGTGGGAAGTTGGCGGGTAGCGCCATCCGGGGGAGGCAGTGACGCCGCCTTTCCGGGGTTGTAGGTCGCGAAGGGCTTCGTGCTCCCGCCAGCGGGATCGCCCAGACCGATGTCAGTCGTTCGCTCCCTCCGTTCTGCAGTCTCCCTTCTCGGGACGTTGGGTACCGACACCCGGGTGGTGTCGGCGAACAGAGGCGAGTCTTTCGGTGCCGCAACAGCGGCAGCGGGTGCCTCAGCGGGTGCGGCAGCGGGCGGCAGCGACGCACTCCATCGATCTTCGTCATTCTGGGTCGATTCGGCCATCGCCGACTCCTCTCAGCTCTCCTTTTAGAGCTTGTTAATGGTGCGCTTTCCACGCTCAGGTAAAACGACCGTCTACGCTTTGTTACCCGCGCAGTTTATCGCTAAAACCAAAAATCGTGGAACCACTCTATATACCTCTTTTTTACCTAAAAAGTCAATGTGATATACTAGGTGCGTCATTCTATGTCCTTTGAAACTGAACCGCAGAAAGCGCCTAATCCGGCTTTAAGTCTCGAAAAGCCGAAGTTGCAGAAAGGTCCTTCCAAGGAGGAATTGAAGCAAAAACAGGCCGAAGAGCGCGCCGCACTTGAAGATGAGCGGTCGTATCGTCGTGGAGCGGCGGTCGTAAAGGATTTGATCGCGCCAGCCTCAATGAAGGTTGAGCCGTCGTTTGTGCGCTTGGGTGATGTCTTTTGCCGTACGCTCTTCGTGGTGACCTATCCACGTTATGTGTCAGTCGGGTGGGCCTCGCCGGTCATCAACTTGGGAGCGCAGCTTGATATTTCGATGTACTTTTATCCGATTAAGTCGGATGTCATTTTGAAACAGTTGAAACGCAAGGTGGGTATTTTGGAAGCGGAAATCATGTCGAACAGTGAAACGGGCAAGCCACGTGATCCAATCACGGAAACCGCGCTCCGTGACGTCGAGCAATTGCGTGATGACCTGACACAAGGTATCGAACACTTCTTCCAGTTCGCCTTCTACTGCACCTTCTACTCGAAGGACATGGATGAGCTCGAGCGCGTCACGACGCAGGTTGAGGGAACGTTTGCCTCGGCACTGATTTACACACGCCGTGCCTATTTCCAGTCGGAGCAAGGCTTCAATTCGACGATGCCGCTCTGCAACGACGAACTGCAGATTACCTTCAACATGAGTACGTCGCCGATCGCCTCGTCCTTCCCATTCACGTCCGCTGAACTCTCGAGCGACAATGGAATTCTGTACGGCATCAACCGTCATAATAATTCATTAATTCTGTTCGATCGCTTCTCGCTCCAGAATGCCAACGCGGTTATTTTTGCGACCTCTGGTGCAGGAAAGAGTTACGCGATCAAACTTGAAATTGTTCGTTCCATGATGATGGGGGTCGACGTGATCGTTATCGACCCAGAAATGGAATATAAGCACCTCTCGGATGCCGTCGGGGGAACGTACATTAATATTTCATTATCATCGCGGTCCAAGATCAATCCGTTCGACTTACCCCGCCCAACAGGGGAGACGGCGTCGGCCGAAGATATCATTCGTAGTTCCGTTATTACGATCAAAGGCTTACTGCGTTTGATGTTAGGTAAGCTCACACCGCAAGAAGACTCCATTCTCGATCGCGCGTTACTTGAAACCTACGCGAAGAAAGATATTGTGCCGGGGGCTGATATCAGCAAGCTTGAGCCACCGATCATGCAAGACTTCCAAGATATTTTGGAAGGCATGGAAGGCACGACGGACCTCATCGTGAAGCTCCGCAAGTTCACGGAAGGTACGTTCTCTGGTCTCTTGAACTCACCAACGACGGTGCAGATGAATAACCAGCTTGTGACGTTCTCGGTGCGTGATCTCGAAGACGAACTTCGTCCGATGGCGATCTATACGATCGTGAACTATATCTGGAACGTGGTTCGCTCTGAGCGCAAGAAGCGCATGCTGGTGATTGATGAGGCATGGTGGCTCATGCAATCGGAAGATTCGGCGAAGTTCATTTTTGCGCTTGTGAAACGCTGCCGTAAGTACTACTTGGGTATTACGACGATCACGCAAGATGTGAATGACTTCTTAACCTCTCCGTATGGTCAGGCGATTGTGACAAACAGTTCGATGCAGTTGCTGTTGAAGCAGTCACCAGCGGCGATTGACTTGGTGGCACGTACCTTCTTGCTCACGCAGTCTGAGAAGTATCTGTTGCTTGAATCAGGGGTAGGGGAAGGGATCTTCTTTGCGGGGGCCAAGCACGCGGCTATTCAAGTGGTTGCGTCCTACACCGAAGATCAGATTGTGACGACGAATCCGGAACAGCTCTTGAAAATTGAGCAAGCCAAGAAAGAATTCGCGGAACAGATGAATCAGAAATAATATAGTATTTATCTTATGCAACGACGTACCAAGGCGCTTCTTCTCATCATCTTTGGACTCCTGGTAATCATTGGGGTCATTGTCTGGCTCTTGTGGCCATCGGTTCAGCAGCAAATGAATAAGCCACAGCCACCGACGTACACGGAACCAATCCCAACCGAGCCACTCCCATCGGAACCGGTACAGCTCCCACAAACGACCGATCCAGCTGTGCTTGAATCACGCCGCTTGGAAGATCGTTTGCGCCGGTTCGCGCAAGACTTTGCGTCACGTGCTGGTACCTACTCGAATGCGGACGGATTTGCGGCGTTACGTGAGGCTGGGCTCGAAGCAACATCGGAAGTGCGGGCTTACTTTGCTTCTGAGCGAACACGCTTAACAGCGGAGCACGGGCTCCGAGCTGGTTCGTGGGGGCAGACGACTCGCGGTTTGGCGTCGAAAATCACCTCGCCAACCCCTATTCGCGATCAACAAGTGGTGACGATCGAGGTTGATGCTCAAGTGATCACAGAGGCCGGTACAGATAATCCGGTGACCAGTTATCGAAAGGCGTTATTGACCTTGCGTCGAACGGGTGATGCTTGGCTCGTGTCCAAAATCGAGTGGCTTGAGTCATGAAGCTTGCCGAGCTTGTCTTAGACGGAATCTTTCCGCCTACCTGTATTGGCTGTTCTGGAGAAGGGGACTGGCTCTGTTTGGACTGTGTGAAGACGGTCCCCTTGATGGAAGAGGTTCTTGCCCCGACGGAATCTCCCGTAAAGCGGGTTTTGGCGATCTCGTCTTATCAAGATCCGCTCGTGGGCGGCTTGATTCGTTCTTTGAAGTATCAGCGAGCGGTTTGCCTGGAAGATGAAGCGTTGCGAGCCGTTCTGCAACGGTTTGCGTTAGAAATTGATTTTTTATCCACGCTCCAGGCCTCGCCGACGATGATCGTGCCACTCGCGATGGATCCAGAACGCGAACGCGTGCGTGGGATTGACCATGCGCTCCATATTGCCCAGCTTGTCCAGTCGGTGCTGTTTCCAGAAATTCCCGTTGTTCAAGCGTTAGTTCGGACAAAAACCGTGCGTGCCAATGCCACGTTAGGTTCGCTAGAAGAGCGGAGAGCCAATATTCAAGATGTGTTCGCGTGTCCCCTAGATGTCTCAGGCCAATCGATCTTGTTGGTTGATGATGTGTACACAACTGGAGCGACGATGACAGAGGCAGCGACGCTTCTAGAGCGGCACGGAGCAGCGCTTGTGCAAGGCTGCGTGTTGGCGCGTAGTGGCCCCGCGTCGAGATAGCTCTTTGACGGAGGTAAATATGGTATACTCAGACCGTTACTCGGCTCATTCGCTTTTCTATGATCTCTTTTGTAAAAAGACCTCTTTTCTTGTTAGCACTCCTAGCGTGTTCGCTGGGATTCTTGTTCGGAGCGCAGGCGGTGTCAGCCGCTACTTCAACGGTTTGTGCTTCGGGTTGTGATTACACAACGTTAGGCGGTTTTTCAGGAGCCCTGAATAATGTTACGGCAGGAAATGTAATTGCCATTGAGGCGACGTATACATCAACGACAGAGCCGGTCTTTCCACTCAACCTCACCACTCCAGAAGTGACACTTGATTGTCAGAACTATCCTACGTGGATTGGCTCGACGAGCACGGATTATGGAGATCTGAATGCTAATTTACTGTATTTAGCGAGCACAAGCACGGTTCGCAATTGCTCGTTTGGGAACATTGTTATAGGAACGGGAAGCTACGTCTCAGGGCTCACCATCGTTGGAAATACGTTTCATCCAGAGGCCACGACAAGCTCTATCTCTTTCAATAACGGGGCAGCACTCTTCACGGTTGAAAACAACACAAATATCGGCTCATTTGGGTTTAATGGATCGGCGACGTCGTCAGGGGGATACATTCGTTCAAA
>CAYUCP010000007.1:2006-16847 GCA_964443315.1 uncultured Gammaproteobacteria bacterium | reverse complement strand
GCTCATTTGGGTTTAATGGATCGGCGACGTCGTCAGGGGGATACATTCGTTCAAATCACCGGCTACCGTTGCATTCAACCCTGTAGTTACGTTGGTGGGTGAAGGTATCCATTTTGCAACGAACACGATTCGGTATGTTGAGCCGCAGGAGAATGATATGACAGTAGGGCTCGCGGTGAAGACGGGAAACATGGGCTTTATCTATGTGGGTGGGAACTACATCTCAACCCCTGCTACATCGACATGTACAGGGATCAAGGTCTATCCGAATGAGTCCTCTTCTCCATTTGGTACGGTGCATCTTATCCACAATACAATTCAGCTTGCCTCAACCTGTGGTCCGAGTACTTATAATAACGGCAGTGCTGGTATCGAGATATCCGATAACATGCAGACGGGAGCGATGATTGATGCTGTTGTGGTGTATAACATCATTAGTAACGCTGGATCGATGAGTGGTGGAGGCGGAGGCGGGGGAGGTGGAGGTGGCGGCGGCGGAAATTTAACCGGACTTTCCTATACGGCCGGTGGAATGGGAAGCATGATTACCTTGACAGAAGACTATAACGGCTTTTATCGCTACTTATCGAGCGTAAAAAATGCCAGCACGGTGATGTCTATCGGAACGAATAGCCGAACGACGAATCCAATGTTCCGTGAGGCGAACGTGTCTTCAGCGGATGATTTAGAGGTTGTGCCGTTTAGTGGATACTTGGATGTGAACGGCACGCGTGATATCGGGGCAACGGACGCGGTGCGTCGCTCTACGATTGCAATTGATGCAGGGGCGGTTACGGTTGACTACTCTACGGTGGATGCGACTTCGACGTCTGATGTAAACTCATTCATTCGTTCGAACGACACGCTGACGCTGGCGGCAGGCTCCTATTCAGGGCTGACCGTTTCTTCAACAGACGCTACGAGCAATATCACGATTACCGGTGCTGGTAACTCGACCATCATTAACGCGTCGGTAGGTGACGCGGTTCATCTGAGAAATGTTACAACATCCACCCTCAGCTCGGTTCGTGTCACGGGAGCGCTCGTCGGAGCGAGCACGTATTCCGTTACAAAGATGTTCTTCACGTACTCTGGAAATGACTATAACGATTCAGCGGGTGTAGGAATGGATCCGAGCGGTATGCTTGTCTGGACGGCTCCTGGTTGTGAAGTTAATCCAATGTATTCAGACGGATATGACGTCACGTCGTTGACGGCAGCTGGAACAGTTTCTTTTAGCGTGGCATTAGCGGATGTTGGTGGCGCGAAGAATACGATCTTGGTTCCGTCTGATAGTATTCCAAATGGAGCTGCGCTAGAAGCGGATTGTGGCGGAATGGTGATGGTGGATCAATTTATCTCTAATGTCCTTGTGCCAGCAGCGGGCGTGTACGGCTACGACGCTTCAGCCGTGTCAGGTGTGGGCGCAACTCTGATGGGCGGTCTTACGGCTCCTGCAATCACGCAAGAATCAGAGGCTTATGCTGGTATTCGTTTGGTAAATGCTTCTGGATGGACCATTAGTAATGTTACTTCAACAGGAAATGCGGTAGGAGTTGTCTTCGAAGGCACGACTGCTAGTTCAACGATTCGAGACAGTGTCATTCAGATTAGTGATGTCTCGGATGTAGAATCAACAGCGGCTACGACGAACTATCTTGATAACTCATCATTTGATCGAACGAGTGTTTCGGTCACTCATCCGCTGGGAAATCTATTAGTGAGTTTCCGCTTGCGCGCCTATGTCACAAATGAGGCTGGAGGCGCTCCAGTAACAGGGGCGAGTGTAACCTCGACGGGTACTCTTGTGATGGATGTACCACTTGGAGTCACGACGGCTGGGTACACGGACTACGGTCGTTTTCCAGCCTATAAAATTGACGCTATGAGTGCAGCGGTGACGAATGGGGGATACAATCCCTACATCGTATCAGCCACAGGAACGGGGTTCTTTACTTCCTCAACCCCAGCCTTCAACTTGACGCAACCTGATCAGACCGTCTCGATTGCGCTGACGTCATTCCTTCCTCCGTCCGTTCCAACCGCGCCTAATACGGCTGCCGTCGGCTCACTTACGGCAACGACTGGATTGGCGACGTGGGTTGATGCTGCTTCGGATGAGGATACGTATCACTACGACTATATAAACGAATCCATCGGAGAAACATTCCCAACCGATCATGAAACCTCCATCGCGGCAGATTCGACGAGCGTTTCATTGACCGGCTTGCTCCCAAATACGCAGTATCGCTTCCGTGTGTGGGCGAGTAACATCGGTGGACTATCAACGCGAGCAACCTCTTCGGCTTTCTACACCTTAGCAGCTCAGTCAGCTGCGCCTACCGTGAGCACGCTCTCGCGCACAACGGCTTCGCTCTCGATCCCAGCAGATGGAAACTCGACGTCAACCCAGTACGCTATCTATAACTCAACGGCAGGCACGTATATCGATAGCTCTGGTATTGCATCGGTGACTCCAACCTGGCAAACGACGACAACCTGGGGAACGCTCACCATTTCAGGTTTAACCTGTGGCACAAGCTACTCGTTTGTCACGATCGCTCGCAACTTGCTTGAAGAACCAGCGGCAACATCGACCGCTACAGCAATCACGACAAGTGCTTGTGCGACCACGAGCGGTGGGGGCGGCGGCGGGGGAGGTGGTGGAGCGGTTGGTGGTGGCGGTGGTCCAATCCTGACCTTCTTCCCACCGGTTGTTTCGTCCACGCCAGTTGTTCCTCCTGTCTCAACTCCGGCGCCTGTTCCAGAACCAGTAAATCCAACTCCGGTTCCAGCTCCAGAGCCGACACCGGCTCCAGCTCCAACTCCAACTCCGGTGCCCACCGTTCAAGCCTTTATTGAACAGGGAACGAATCCAGCTAGTCGCGCACTGGGACGTGGTGAACGTGAAGCGATTCTCCGAGATCTCCAAGAGGTACTTGGTCGACCAGCCAGCGCTATTCCAGTCGAAGACTTGGCTCGCGTTGCGAACGGTCAGATTCCGCTCACGCGTAACTTGGCCTACGAACGTTCGATGGTGCCACGTGCCTTAGCTACCTTCCGCACGATCTACGGCCACGCTCCAAACTTCAGGAATGCCGAAGAGAACTTGGCTTGGAACACGCTGATGTATCGCATTCGTTTCACGCGTAATCTGACGGCAGAGCGAGAAGGAATTGCTCAGTTCCGCCGCACCTTCCGCACCACGCCACAGAGTCCGTTCCAGTGGTCGGCCGTCCGTGTGCTTGGGTACGTTCGCTAGAAGGATAGAAACGAAACACCCGTTCAGCTTCGAGACTGAGCGGGTGTTTTTGCTTCCTCAATCTTCTGCTTGATGAGGTGGAAGAGTTTGTGGTCCTTCGTGAAGAGCCAGACCGACAAATCGTGAATCGCGTAGGTAATGAAGAAAGCGGCAAAGACGTCGATTGAGTAGTGTACGTGGCCAAGTAAGACGACGACTCCAAAGAAACAGGCCGTGGCTAAAAATAGGTAGCGCAACAGCCGATCTTTCCAGAAAATCAGGGCGAGTAAGAAAGGGAAGCCAGTGTGACCTGAAAAGAAAAGATCATTGCCTGAGCTGAAGAAGTGCGTCAGTGCCCCAAATGATTGAAGGTAGCCAGCGGATCCATTGGGGAGTGGGATGGATAAGTGCGTCAAAATGATGAAAAAGGATCGAATGAAGATGAAGAGTCCAATGCTCTTTAACATGAAAGGGAGTCGTTGTGGTCGGTAGAACGCCAAGAAGATGGCGAACAAAATCAGAAGAATCGCTCCTTCGACGTAGAGATAGTTAATGTTGAAAACAGGCAGCAGATCGAGAATCAGGTCGTTTACGACGAGTACGGTCTTTTGACTGGCGTAGATGTTCGCGCCAATATTGGCGGCCATGCCGATAAGAAACACGCCTAAGCCTAGCAAAAGCTGCTTATAATAGGCTTCATGCGCGTGGACGAAGCGGTAGGCTTCGCGAAGTCGGTCAAAAAATCCCATATTCTTTTCTTGAATACGGCCAGATGGGCGGAATTGGTGCAAGTCAGTTGCTACCGTATTCACGGCAAGTGTTTTATACTAGACCAGGCTATTTTATTGCGCATGCGCTATGTCCTTTGAAAATCAACCATCTTTGCCTCAAGCGGTTCGTCCAGATGCGCACGCGGTGCACCGTGAGCTCTCGGCGGAAATAGGTTCTACCAAGGTCGATCTCATGGCGGCATTTCATGCTGATCGACTGATGCAGGCTGCGCGCGAGGCACTCAGCCGAGTTTCACCAGACGAGCAAGAGGCAGAAAAACGCTGGAAGGCATTTTTTGAAACAGAGGGCAGATCAACCCAAGAATTTTCTGGGCTTATCGATGATATGCGAACCGCGATGGCGACGCGAGTCACACCTACGGGAGAGCGGCGCATTCGTCAGATCAACTTAGAGGATCCGAATTGGAAAGAAAAAGCGAGCCATTGGAAGGGGACAGTGAAAGATGACTTGGGAAAGCTTGGAATAGAGGGAGTGGATCAAAAAGATGCAATCGCTGAAGTTGATCCGCTACTGGAAGCATCGGCTGCAACGGTCACTGCTTATGCTATTTTGGACGAAATCCGAAGCTTTGAAAAAACACATGCAGCTGAACTGAAACAGCCTGACCGGCATCGTGAGATCGCTCATCAATTGGAGTGGTTTCTGGCGCAAGAATTTGGTTGCTCGGCTGATGATGCGGCGCGGCTTGTGCGGTTCGCCCTTCCTGAACCAACCCGGGAAGGTTCTCCAACGACGAAAGAAGTAGTCGGAGTTATGCGTAAGGTCTGGGAGAAGTACGGTGCAAAATCTGTTCGTGTTTCAGCGCTGCGGTATGCTCTCGCGAATCTTGTCATGGAACAGGGGCGAACTATCGACCGGCAAGGCAAAGAGTTCTACTTGAAAGATGGCCGATTTGAATTCGATCGGTTTCTTCTCATGATTGGCGTTCAAGAAGCGGGAAATATCTCACGTGAACTCGACCATGATACGAGTCAAAAGCTAAAGCAGGAAGTGAGGTCAAAATTAAACGAGCGTTTAGTCAATGCCATTTTCTTTCGACGTTGGGAATTCGCTCCAGCCGCGACAGATACGGAAATGGTCAACGCGGTGAAGCGAGGAACGGATGCGATTCTCTGGTTTTTGACGGACGGTGTGGCCGATCTTTTGCCGTTGGCTCAATCCGCTGTTTTATCTGTGTACGAACTGACCAGAATGCACCCAGCTATGGCATTGACGGCTATTTCAGGGGTCGCAGCAGCACGCTATGCGGAGCGCGCACTGCACGCCAGAGAACGTGAAGAAAAAGACGAAGAAGATGCCGAGCAGAAGAAGTTAGCTCGTGAAACGCGCGCGTACCGTCAAGAAGCAGAGACCTTGAAAGTGTCGTCTGATGCTGCGGGTATGTCCGGTCGGGTATTAGCCAGCATGAATGCTTCTTTAAAAGGAGAATCATCTCACTGGAAACTTGATATTCTTAACTCAATGAAGTACCGCCTGCCGAGAACAGCTGTTGGGATTGCAATTGGGGCGGTCGGTCACTTACTCCAGAGTAAAGCAGGGATGAAGGGCGAAGAAGTTGTGCGACAGATGGAAGCGGTCAAAACGGTCATGTCGCCGGTCGGGAGGGTCACAAGTTTCTTCGAAGGACGAGTGCGCGACCATATAGATAGCATTCGTCGGATGGATGCGCTCATCGGTTCTGATGAGGAAGTCTTCGATACACCAGATGGGCCACTCGAGCAGGCGCGTCTTCCTTTTAGCGCCTTGCCTTCACGCGACATTTCTTTGGAAAATCTTTGGTTCCGCGATGTGCTAAAAGGAGCAACCGAAACCATCAAAGGCGGGTCGTTTACGTTATTGGTTGGGAAATCCGGTTCAGGCAAGTCTACCATCTTGCGACAGATTGCTGATATTTTGCCGGTACAGTATGGAGAGGTGAAAATTGGCGGTCAGCCGATCGCAAACGTGAAGAAGTACGGACCAGATTCGCTATATGCGGCGATGGCCTATACGAATCAGCAGCCTCACGCTTTTCCAGAGCGAACAGTACGTGAAAATATTTGTTTCTGGATTCCTCATCTTGAACGGAGCGATGAAGAACTCATCGAGCTATTAAACCAGCTTGGGTTAGAGAGATTCGCGAAAGGACTTGATAAAAAATTAGGCTACACTTCTGGAGGAGAGACGTTGCGTATTGGTTTAGCGCGTGCCTTGATTAAGCGTCCAGAGATTCTCCTTTTGGATGAACCAACGGCGAGCCTTGATCCCGAAACGGCGGATGAGGCATGGGAACTGCTTGAACGTATGCATGCGCAAAAGCCAGGAATGACGATCATTTGTGTCACGCATAACAAAGAAATGATCGCCAAGTTCAGTGCAGATACTTCAGGTCAGCGACAGGTAATTAAGATGGGGGAGATCCAACGGGATGCGTAGATAGCGGATGAGCTGTTGCAGTTGGATATGCTGCCTCAATGATAAAACCGCCTAGAAGGGCGGTTTTATCTATGGCGGAGAGGGAGAGATTCGAACTCTCGGTATGGTTTCCCATACGACGGATTTCAAGTCCGTTGCTTTAGACCACTCAGCCACCTCTCCTCCTCGGCTTATCGCGCTGACCACCCGTTCACGCCTACGGCGCTCACTTAGGTCTGCGCGATGCCTCCGGTTTGCTCGTTGCACTCGCAAGAAGAGCCTAACCGGGGCAAATATAAAAGATTTTCTGTGACTTGTCGAGATAGATTTTTCTTTAAAATAGGTTCACCCCAGCGTCCTCCGGGCACTGGGGTGGGTAAGGAGGGCGTTCAGCCCTTGTTGAGCGTGTAGGTGGTGCCGTCGAGCTCCACGGCGCCAGTCTGGCACAGTTCCGCGAGAGCCATCATGAGCTCATCGTGGATGGTGTAGCCGAGCGGAGGGTGTTCCCCCGCGACCAGCTTGAACCAGCACGCACTGAGCTGGCTGGTGGGGATACGGCCGCCATGGGTTTCGAAGATCTTCCTCAGACGATCTGCATGTGTCGACATGAACCTCTCCCTTGTTCGAGCCGTATGCACGGCCTCGCGCTCTGTTAGTATGCGGATTTTCAACAAATATTCAAGATAGGTTCCTTGCCTCTCTAGACCTAAAATGATAGTCTTCTGCTGCTTTCAGCTAGGCACGGAGAGATACCCAAGAGGCTGAAGGGGCGGGTTTGCTAAACCTGTAGGGAGCCAAAAGCTCCGCGAGGGTTCGAATCCCTCTCTCTCCGCCATACAAAACCGACTCACCCGAGTCGGTTTTGTTGTTCAGTCATGTATGCCATCAATTCTCGATGACGAGCCAAACTCTTGACGACCTCCGTATAAAACTATAATGTAATAGAACACTGCTTTTACTATAATATTATTCCAGCTATGGCCACCAAGACTCCCGCTGCCAAAAAGCCTCGCTACACGCTGAATAAAGTTGCTGCGACCATCAAGCGTCTTCGTACAGAGAAGGAGCTGACTCGTGATGAACTTGCTCGTGAAGCCAAGGTGAACTACAACACCATCATCAAGCTCGAATCAGGCGCCAACAAAAACCCAACGGCAAAAACCCTGATCGGTCTCTCTGGTGTGTTCGGCTGCACCATCGACGATCTTCTTTCCTAAGAAGCGTTTCCAAATAGGTGTGCTAAGATGAACTCGTTCGCGGGTTCATCTTTCGTTTTCAATGCATTTTATCCTCTCCACCCATTTAACTATGTCTCTCGCTGTCGGACAAAAAGCCCCCGCCTTCACTCTTCAAGATCAAGCGGGAAAAGAACATTCACTAAAAGACTACGCCGGTTCTTGGGTTTTGCTGTATTTCTACCCAAAGGACGATACACCGGGTTGTACCAAGGAAGCCTGTTCCTTTCGTGACAATCTTCCAAAGTTCAAGAAAGTCGCTGCCAACGTTTTTGGAATTAGCGTTGATTCTGTAAAGAGTCACGCCAAGTTTGCCGAGAAATTTACCTTACCCTTCACGCTGCTCGCTGACACGGAAAAAACCATGGTCAACGACTATGGCGTCTGGGGCAAAAAGAAATTCATGGGACGTGAATACATGGGCACGATGCGCATGAGTTTTTTGATCGATCCAAAAGGAAAGATTGCGAAGATTTACGAAACGGTGAAACCAGAGCTTCACGCGGATGAAGTCCTCGCAGACTTAAAACAACTACAGGCCTAGGCTGACAGGCTCGGGGAACGTTATAGTCTAGAGAGTGAGCTGGTTCAATAAAACAATATCTTCCATTCTCTATGACGAAAAAGGAAATATCAAAATATAATGAAGCAAAAAAACACTGTTAACGGAGTCAAAAATAAATGCAGCAGTGGATAACTTCGTTGACAGCATTTACGAGCAGGCGTACGTTTGAAAGGACAGTGCTGCACAATTGAAAAACAATTCAGTACACAATTGAGTTGCCAGTAAACACAATTACAGATTAGACATGAGCAGATCATCAAGCGAACGAAAACGCCTTTCGACTTGAGACCTCAGAGGGGTTGTACAGACAACGTAAGTACATTTGTCTCTACGGCCTCGCTGAGTGCTTAAATCCATAGTAAGCACTCATTCTCATCCTTGTCCTATCCCCATATGACAAACAACACTCAGCGCGATCCATCCACCAACACTAGCAGCAACGATCGTGATCAGAAGAAGAGTCAGCAAGGAGGCGGATCGAATCAGCAGCAGAACCAGCAGACGCAGAATAAGAACAACTTGTACCAACAGGGCAGTGCTTCAGACCATCATGGTCTGAGCTCAGCTGATACACGTTCGAGCGAATCGTAATTGATTCCTCATGCGACAAAAGAACGACAAAACAAAAACCAAACACAACATCAAAAACAAACCAACACAGAACGCAACAAGAGATGAGCAATGCTCATCTCTTGTTGATTCTCATGACATTGATTTTGCTATTAGAGTGGCAATACGTCGCTTACCAACCGAATGGATGACTGAAGACTCGTGCGACCATAGTCGCTCGCGGTATTCACGTCTGCACCAAAGTTGTAATCGAGGTAGAAGGTGTCTGAGATGTCATCGATCTGACGGTTCCAATTCGAGCCGTAGAGCGCGCTGGCAGCGGCTTCCGTTTTTACCCAACGCAAGGTGCGGTTATTCGAGACCGCGTAGACTTTTGGATCGGTCGCGAATTTAACGAGTTTGATTCCTGGGCGGTAGGTAGCGTTTGCACCAAGTGGAATGCTTGCGAGATCTGTAGCGCTAACCACACGCACGCCATCAAAATTTCCATACCAGGTGAAGAAGACACGGTCGTTAGGGAAGGCGTGTCGGCGGCCATCGGCTCCGATGTAGTAGACGGCGCTATCCGCTTGAGTGAAGCGATTTCCATCATCAGGCAACTTCACGAGGGCGTGTACGCTGACACCTAAGCGATTCAAGGTGTTCAAGCGAGCAGTCAGCTCGGTGCTGGCGACGGGTGTAAGTGGGCTGATAGGGAGAGTTGGAATTGTCGGGAGCGGGGAGATGGCAGCGGCTCCAATCGTGAAGGTAAAGGTACGTCCTACGAAGATGCCACGCGCATCGAAGGCCTCGATATATGCTGTGTACGTACCAGCCGTGGTTGGGCGACCGCTAATTACACCGTCTGCAGACAACGTAAGTCCTGGGGGAAGAGTTCCGCTTGCGAAGTTCCAACGGTAGGGAGCGGTACCGCCATTTGCGGTGAGGGTAGTGGAGTAGTCCGCGCCAACTGTTCCGTTTGCGACGGCGCTGGTGTTGATGGAGAGCGAAGTAACAGGCGTGACGATCGTCGGATCAATGATCCCACTTGGTGGCGTGAACACGAGACGTGGGTTGATGGTGACAGTAAACGTTTTTGTGGTTGATTGATCATAGCGGTCCAAGAGCTTCACCGTGAACGTGTAGGTACCGGCGGCAGTTGGGGTTCCACGGAGCTGACCAACACTCTCGCCGGACGTGGTAAGGGTCAATCCGGCAGGGAGAGAACTCCCATAGGCAACGCTCCAGCGATAGGGCGTGTTTCCGCCCGCTCCAAGCAAATCAGTGCTATAGGCTGAATCGACACGGCCATTTGCAAGCATTGTTGGATTGTAGATCTCCATTGGGACGCCAGATGGGGCAGGTTCAACGATGAGAGTTAGATTCCCAGAAGGTGAGTCTGCTACACCGCCGTCCAAACGGCGTGTTTCAAGACGGAAGGTATAGGTTCCTTCTGTCGCTGGAACGCCGTCTAATTTATAAATAGTCCCATCTGAGCTCGTGACGCCCGTCACGCCACTTGGTAAAGCGCCTGTACGAGTCCAGGTATAAGGAATCCCAGGATGGTTGCTACGTACTTCTTGCGTGTAGCGCACGCCTACGCGGGCGTTGGGGAGTTCGTTCGGTACAAAAAAGGTGGCAGCAGACGCTGTGTTTGCGACGAACGCAAACCCGCCGAGCAAGCCGAAGACGGCCATGGCACCGAGTTTCTTAAGAGGAAGAGAGAAAGTCATAGATAAGAGGGTGATTAACTCACATCTTAGTAGACGGTTTAGGGAGAAGGGTCTTACCAAGTAGCTCCAGAAATGGCTGTATTAAGCCAAAAATAAAAGATAGCTGGCCTAAAATGAGCTGAGAGCCGCTTTCCAGTCGATTTGATCAATGGGAGCGCCGTGATCGCCGTCTGGAATTCGAATGTAGGTTACGTTTTGTGACTGTTGTGTGAGGCGAGTTACGAAATCGTCGATGATGTTGATCGGGATGAATTGGTCGTGTGTACCTTGAGCGATCCAGAGTGGAGTCGATGGTTCTTGGCTCCAATCGTGATGTGTGATGGTTGAATCTACAGCGGGGCAAAGGGCAATCGCTCCTTTAAAGAGGCCAGATGAATGTTTGAGTGTATAAAAGGTCGTTCGTCCACCGGCGGAAGCTCCGGCTAAAAAGAGCGGAATGGTTGGGTAACGTGTCTGAAGCTCACGTGCCAAATCAATGGCATCTTGTCCGCCGCTTGTACCGAAGGTGCTCAGAGCGGGTGTTACGTAGAGATAACGGAGATCGTTTTTGAGAAGGTGCTTCAGTTTTTTGAAACTATCTTTATAGGTTCCATCGAGTTGACCCTGCTCTAGGCCACCACCGGCGCCATGCAGGTAGATGAGAATGCCTTGAACCTGTTTTTCGGGATAGAGAATATAATATGGAAGAGATCTGCGAGCGCTCGTAGAGTAAAACCGTTTCTTTCCCAAGAGAGGTTGGACTTCGTTGGGAAGATCTTCAAGCGTTTCAAAGCGAGTGAGTGTTTGTATTGAGGCGGACAAGCAGTCTTTTTGTTCTTCCGGAATAGGAAAGAGCTTTGCACATCGGTCGGTTTCTTGCGGAGTGTGCGAAGCGTAGGCGAAGAGGCATTGCTTGCGCGGCCAGTAGCTGAGGCGTTCGGGGACGATAGGTCCATCGCTCTGGCTTTTCACGTAGCGAACCGTTCCATCTGGGTCGCGACGATAGGGGAGAATGAGATCTGGTAAAGACTGGCAAAGATCGGGATTGCCTTGTTCGAGGACCGCTTCTACGGCTGTTTTATATTGTTCTCTGGAATGAGCGAGTTCCTGAAGATCGAGCTCAAGTTCACGCGGACTGGCTTCTAGACGAGGATGAGCGATCTTCAAAAGAAAGGAGAGACCGAATGTGATGAGAGCGGCGCTTGCCAAGAGAAGAGCTGCCTTTAGATAGCGAATGGCCTGTACACTCGAGAGGGTCATGGAAAAAAAGTATAGCAAGAGAAATGCGCGAAAACGACGAACACCCGGACCGAGCAGGAGCACCTGCAGGGCAGGATGCGCGTCGGTCACGGGTGTTGTGAGCTCGGGAGGAGTGACGACCTCACGAGCTAGCGGTCAGCGGACGCTGACCTGCAGGATCTCCCGCAGGGGGCCGAGGATGGCGACCCGGGCCTCGGTGGCCGCGTAGGTCGTCACGGACGGACCCGAGGCGGGGAGCGAGCGCGAGAGCGCGCGCCGGACGGCGTCACCGGCGCTCACGTGCAGGTAGGTGTACCGCTGCTCGCTCCCGTCCTGCGGGTGCAGGATGACGGTCGCGAGGTAGAAGCCGCTCCGTGCGTCGCGCACGAGGCTCACGTCCACCCCACGCAGGTTCTCTCCGGGGAGGCCGTTGGGGGTCGGCATGCGGGCGACGAGCCCCTCGCGGAGCGCGTCCGCGGCGTCCCAGGGCATGGGCTCGCGGATGCAGACCTCCTGTCCACGGCGCATGCCGCAGGACAGCACGGAGTTGAGCACGGTGACCCGGGGGGTCACCGGCTGGCGGCACTGGGCGTGCGCCGGGGGGCCGACGGCGAAGCCGGCGAGGAGCGCGAGGGCCGACAGGGCGCCTCGCAGGGTTCGGGTGTGCATGGTCGTTCCTTCCCGAAGGTGCCGCGAGTCAGCCACGCCAGCTGAGGATCAGGGCATCCTTGGGCGAAGAGGTAGAAGTGAAGTACTTGTCTACGCCTACGTCCAAGGATGCGCTGATAGAAAGATCGATCAGCAATCCTAGGGAAAAAGCTAGGTTTTTGTCAAATAATATAAGGTAGATTGGAATGCAAAGACACAGCCGTTTTGGCTGTGTCTTTTGTGGTGCACCCGATACGATTCGAACGTATGACCTCTTCCTTCGCAGGGAAGCGCTCTATCCAGCTGAGCTACGGGTGCAAACTGCTGTTAAATTCTTAATAGCCGCCCAAGAATATCAGAGCCTGACTCGGTTTGCAAGTCGCTATTTTCCTTTAAATACGCGCGTAAATAGTCCCGAACTTCGGCAGGATCTTGATCTTGGAGCGAAATTCTCAGCTTTGGTTTGGTAAGTGATTTTGTTTCGATATAGAGCGTGCTGATGTAGGGAGGCTGGTAGACGACGGAGAAGGTTCCTAAATCACGGTAGAGGTAGAGCGTTCCATCCCAGACGACACCTAATTCGCCGATTTGAGCCAAAACGATAGGCGCTTCTTCATTGCCAGCTAGAATGAGAATAATGGCGCAAAGAAGAATCAAGAAGGCGAACAAGAAATTGCTGCTGATAACGGCATAGGAGACGAGTAGAATCGTTCCGGCGGTTAACAGGAAATACCAGCGTGTTCCACGTTGATAGGTTGGATAGAGCGGTGTTTCCCAGACAAACGCATCCTGACTTTGGACGAGTTGCTCTTGAACAGAAGGATCGTACGTCACCATACTGAGACAAGTATAGCATACCTTGCTAAGCTAAAAACATGTTGAGTCGAGACGCGAAATTGGCGACCGTTCCCGGAGTGACACGTTCCGTCGTGGCGGCGTTTGAAGTCTTAGGTATGGAAACGGTGCAGGATCTCCTTCTCACGCCTCCCCGCCGGTATGAAGACTATTCGCGTCGATCAACGCTGCGTGAGGCGAAAGAGGGAGAGGCAGCGACCTTCGAAGTGGAAGTTGTCTCAGCGGTACGGCGCCCAACGGGGAGACGAGGCTTTACGATTATCCAAGCGCGCATTACGGATGGAACGGCAACCGCGCGTTGTGATTTTTTCAATCAGCCTTGGTTATTGAAAGAGTGGAAAGCGGGGAGACGTCTACGGATCGTTTCAGTACCCATGCGAGATGTGCAGTATGGACTGCAGTTCCGGAATCCAGCCTGGGAGCCGGCGGATGGGCCAGAAGTGATGGCGGGCAAGATCCTGCCAGTCTATCGACTCACGGAAAAGATCACACAGAAGGTTTATCGTCGCACGGTAGAGGCGATGTTGCATGAAGGGATCGTGTGGTCGGAAGACGATGAAAGCGATCGTGTTTGTGAAGGCGAAGGATTGATTCCGATGGAGGAGGCGATTCGTCGATTGCATGCCCCAAAAACGTTGGAGGAGATTCCAGCTGGGCGACAACGGTTGGCGTTTGAAGAGTTGCTGATCTATCAGTTGGCGTTAGCGCAGATGCGTGAGGGGGAAGTGCGGACGCCAGCTCCCACGATTCAGTTTGATGAAGCGTTTGCGAAGCAGTTTGCCAGTTCATTGCCATTCCAGCTGACGGACGACCAACGGAAGGCGGTCTGGGCGAGTGTTCAGGATTTGGAAAAGCCCGAGCCGATGCGACGTCTGTTACAAGGGGATGTTGGATCAGGAAAGACGGCCGTGGCAGCTTTTTTGGCAGCGATCTGCCAGCGAGCGGGTCGTTCAAGTGCTATTTTGGCACCGACTGACTTGCTTGCGAAACAACATGCTGCCACGCTTCGGCGTTTATTTGCGCAATGGCACATTCCGCTTCTCCTCCTGACACGCACAGATCAAATTTGGTCGTTTGATCGAGAAGAGCGAGTCATCAGTTGGAAAGAGTTGCCGACGATCTACCAAGAAGGACCGGTCGTGATTGTGGGAACGCATGCCTTGCTCTATGGGCAGCAGCGACTGCCGGAAGATCTTGGGCTCGCTGTTGTCGATGAACAACATCGCTTTGGGGTGGCGCAACGTGAGAAGTTATCGAAGACGAAAGATCGCGACGGGTGCTTGCCGCACTTCTTGTCGATGACGGCAACGCCAATTCCACGTTCGTTAGCCCTCATGTTGTATGGAGACGTTGAGCTGTCTTTTTTGAAGCAGAAACCGGCTGGAAGACTACCCATTGTGACGAAGGTGTGTGTGGCAGAAGCGCGAACCGAGGCGTATCGGGAGGTGCGGCAAGCAGTGGCGCGCGGCGAGCGTGTGTACGTGGTGTGTCCTTTGATTGATCCTTCCGAAACGTTGCAGGTGGCTTCGGCGGAAGAAGAAGCGAAACGTCTGCAAGCGGGGCCATTAGCGGGTCTTCGAATCGGGTTGGTTCATGGAAAGCAGAAAGCGG
>CAYUCP010000007.1:0-1906 GCA_964443315.1 uncultured Gammaproteobacteria bacterium | reverse complement strand
GCGGGGCCATTAGCGGGTCTTCGAATCGGGTTGGTTCATGGAAAGCAGAAAGCGGAAGACAAGGAGCAGGCAATGAAGCGCTTTGCGGCTGGTGAGCTGGACGTCTTGGTAGCGACGTCGGTGATCGAGGTAGGGGTCGATGTGCCTCAGGCGACGATTATTCTGATCGAAGCGGCTGAGCGTTTTGGGTTGGCGCAGCTACATCAGTTACGTGGACGGGTGGGACGCTCGGCCCTTCAGAGCCGCTGTTTTTTGCTCACCGATAGCTTGGAAGAAGAGGCGACCGAGCGCTTACGCTTGCTTGAACAGACGCAAGACGGATTTGAATTAGCGGATGAAGATTTGAAGCGACGAGGAGCAGGATCGCTCCTTGGAACAGAGCAGAGTGGAGAGGGGAGTGGCTTTAAAGCGGCGACCTACGAGGATTTGAAAGTTTTGCCTCGTGTTCGAGCGTTAGTGAAAGCTATTCTGCATGAGGATCGGGGATTGGCACGATTCCCACGTTGGAAAGCGCGAGTGGAAGAGCTACAAGATACGACTCATCTAGAATAAAAGACGGCAGGCGGCTTCCCTCGTCTAGTTACCAACGACGAAGTTCCTCGACCGCTTCTTTGAGGGTTTTACAGCGAATGACTGTGAGCCCGCTATTTTTTGCTTCTGCCTCTTCTTCTGCTCGAATGTGGGCCGGAATGACCACTTTGGTGAACCCAAGGCGTAGGGCTTCTTTGAGACGAAGCTTGCCGGCTGGAACGGCGCGTAACTCACCGGCGAGTCCGACTTCGCCCCAGGCGGCGACAGTGGCCGGAATGGCGATGTCTTGTTTGGCAGAAGCCAGAGCAAGCGCCATGGGAAGATCAAGCGAAGGATCATCTGAGCCGAGGCCACCAACCAAATTCGAAAACACGTCTTGATCGCCAAACCCAAGCCCACAGCGACGAGCAAGTACAGCCAAAATCAAGTTTAGACGATTCGCATCCAATCCGCTCACGCGGCGCATCGGTTGCGCATACCCAGCTGGACTCACGAGGGCTTGAATTTCAACGAACAGGGGACGA
Source organism: uncultured Gammaproteobacteria bacterium (assembly GCA_964443315.1). Taxonomy (GTDB): domain Bacteria; phylum Patescibacteriota; class Patescibacteriia; order 2-12-FULL-60-25; family 2-12-FULL-60-25; genus JAGOTP01. The sequence continues at coordinate 851 of CAYUCP010000007.1, read as the reverse complement.
GAGCCGTGTAAGAACGAGCCAGCGATGGTTCCTGGAATCCCCCGTGGGCGATCAGCTAAGAACACGGCGCTTGCATCTGGAATTTCACGCAGACCGCGCTCATCCATTTCCAAAAAGACACTTTCTTCGGTGTTCCCAAAACGGTGTTTAAGCGGACGCAGAATACGTGACATCTGTGAACGATCACCTTCCATCATGAGAACGGTGTCGACGAGGTGCTCGAGGAGGCGCGGGCCAGCCAGATCACCATCTTTCGTGACTTGTCCGACGAGAACAACGGCGGCGCTGTGCGCTTTGGCTTGTTCATGAATAAAGGCGGCCGAAGCTTTGATTTGAGTTGGGTTGCCTGGTTCGCCTGGAACGTCGTTGGCACGCAAGCTTTGGATGGAATCGACGATCGTGAGGTCGGGGCGAGCTTGGGCGAGGGTAGCGGCAATACTGGCTGCATCAGTGGCATCCAAAAAGTGAAGCGTGTCGGGAAGAGCGCCTTGTTGGAGGCGAGTGAGTCGGCCGGAGACTTGGCTGGGTGACTCCTCGCCGGTGACGTAGAGGATGGATTTGCCTTGATTGGCTAATTCGAGAGCGAGTTGAGCGAGAAGCGTTGATTTTCCAATCCCTGGCTCGCCACCAAGGAGTGTTACGGACCCAGGGACAAAACCACCGGAGAGCACGCGCACCCAAAAGGAAGAAGCGGGGACGAGACGTGTCCCGTGGGCGGTTGTCTGAAGAGAAGAGAAGGCGGCAGTCTGGAGCGCTTTACCGGGAATGGCTCGTCTAGCGACACCAGGGGCAGCGACCGCAACACCGCCTTCCTCCAAGGCTTTAACCGTTCCCCAAGCCTGACATTCTGG
>CAYUCP010000006.1:0-28846 GCA_964443315.1 uncultured Gammaproteobacteria bacterium | reverse complement strand
TGGCTACAGATTTTACGACACTTAAGCTAGATGGTCTGGTATACGTTCGAAAGGCAACAACGACGCTAGAGGTACCAACGATTAAGCGTCTCTTGGACCTTGGGAGGGCGCTAGATGAGCATCAGATTAAATTTGCTCACCTCGAGGAAGGCTCTGGCCAAGAGGTGTCTGTACAACTGGATAGAGATCGTCAGGTGCTGATGGACCTAGCGCAGCCAATGAAGGATCAGGTAGAGCGCTGCCAGGCCATATTGCGCGAAAAGGAGTATCAAGACCTGAAACCTGTCACAATAGACCTCAGAATCCCAGGACGAGCCTATCTACGGTGAATCTACCCTAAGAGTCGTATAAGATATATTGTGCGACTCTATATAGGGGTGGTATCCTAGTACCTCTCTATTTTATATTTTAGGCTCAATGGAGCCAAATTATAGGTACGTCTAATGGAGATATGCGTTCGGTAAGGTCATTGTTCAGCATAGGCTTGTCTGCTTAGCTCTATTGAGACCTTAGACTCAGCCTCTTCTTATATCTGCTCTAGTCTCACCCCTCACCGTAGGAGAAAAAATAAGCATATATCTTTTACGACGCAAATGTAAAGCACAACTTGGACCCGTACCTCTTATAGTTGAGGTAATTCGAGCTTCATCTTCTGATCTTGTCTGTATGCCTGCCCTCTGACCTAGACCCTAATCTACCTTTGCCATAGGGTCTTCTCTTCCCTCTCGAGACCTCGCTTCTTTTTGCGTCGTAAAATGTTTTATCGTTTTCGTCGATAGCGGCTATACTAAAAATGTATGAGCACTTCTGGTCCCCTGCTCGATTCGGTTTACACCTCGGCTGATGCGTTGAGCCGAGATCTCATTTTGATTGGTTTGGCAGCTATAGCTATTATTTCAGGCCTTATTACTGCCTTTTTACGACGAAATAAATCCTGATTCTTTATACCGGTGGCGCTGGGTGAAGAAGATTAACATCGAGCCAAGCTTTCACACTCGCGAGCATGTCCCGTGTCACAAACCACGGGTCTTTCTTATACAAACGAACGTTCGCGGGAACGCCATACACATCTAACCCAAAAGAACGACAGAGATAAATCGCGCGTCCTAAATGAAACCGCTGTGTGATGATAACGATTCGCTTCAAGTTGTAGATCTCCTTGGCCCGCTTGCAGCTTTCGTAGGTTCGAAACCCTTCATCATCGATCACTAGACGATCCGGCGAAACACCTCGATCCAATAACCACTCCGACATCACCGGGATCTCCGCAGATCGAAATCGTCCCCCATCGCCTGTAAGCAACATTGGCGCCGCTAATTGTCGTGAGACACGCTCACCGACGAGTAAGCGGTCGGCGAGCGCATCGCTCGGCGTAGTTGCGTTCTCTATCCCCCCACCCAGAATCATGACGGCGTCTGGGTGCTGCGCCAATTGACTTGGAGGCAAAATATACGGAATAGACGACACCTGAACACGAAGGATCAACCCGATACAGACCATTCCAAGAGTGACGAAACCGAATACGACCCAACGCGCCAGCCGTCTTCGCTGAAACACATCCCACTTGAAGAGCTGCTTATTCATCCGAAGATGGTTTATCAAGGATTAGCGTTTGTAATCCAGCAGCTTGTCCCGTGATACGCAGGACATCCTTGTCGATCTTCCCGAACTCTTTACTTGCCAGATTGTACTGACTCACGGCTGTTCCTAAATGCTTCCCAACCGACTGGAAACACGTCTCGTAAGCCTGCAAGTGGCGCGTGAGATCTCCCACACGTAAACGGATCTCTTTGGCCTGCTCTTCGATCTTCATGGCATTCAGACCCTGCAGAACGGTCTGAAGGTAGGCTGAGAAGGAGGTCGGCGAAACAATAATGACGTGGTACTTGCCAGCCGCACGTTGTAGCAAGTTTTCCGTTTCCGCGGACAACGCACCAATTTTATTCACGAGAAGATCGTAGTAAATCGCTTCGTGGGGAATAAACATGAACGCGAACTCCGTTGTACCGTCCTGCGGACGAATGTACTTCGATGTTTCCAGAATACGCTGTTTCAAATCGTTCACGAAGACCTTTTCTAACCGATCACGCTCCTCATCCGTCTCTGCTTCAACCAGGCGATTATAGTTTTCCAAGCTGAACTTCGAATCGATAGGGACGATTTTGTCTTTGATAAAAATCGCAGCATCAACAATCACCCCATCCTTGAACGGATACTGCATCTGGAATTGTTCAGGCGAGAACAGGTTGCGAAGTAACGTCTCTAGGTAATACTCACCCAAAATGCCACGCTGCTTTGGATTGCTTAAAATGCGCTGTAGTTGATCAAGCTGCGCAGAAAAGGAAAGGACCTGCTTATTCGTCTCTTCGATCTTTATGAGGCGTTCTGTGACGTCACGGACCGTGCTCGTCATGTGGTGACTAGAGGTCTGGTGTTGTTTCAAACTTTCTACAAGCGAATTCTTTACATCCCCTTGAAGGAAGTCGAGCTTCTGCTGGATCAACAAAAACATATTTGGATCAACTGCCGGCTTCGCGAGCCGCTGCGATAAACTCCACAGAACATAGCCCATGACAGCGAAACCCACCAAAAGTAAAACGAGCAAGATCCATTCCATAGTCTTCGCATTGTCCCGGAGGAAGGCTCGCTTGACAAGGACCGCCGCATCGAGAATTATCCACAGACGTTTGACCCACTTTCATGTTATCTTCGACCCGCTGACGATATCTGCGCTTATGCCTAAGAAGCCTACTTCTCAACCCGTCGTGTCTTCCACTGCTGCCAAAAAGAAATCCCCTCCCCCTTCTTCAAAAAAGGGTCCTTCTGACGAAGAAGAGGTAATGGATGAAGATGAACTCGAACCAGATACCTTAGAAGATGAGGATGAGGACGATGCCGAGGATGACGCGGATGAAGAGGACGTTGAATCCGTTCCTGGCGAAGAAGAAGGTCCAGATAAGCTCGAAGAAAAAGAAGAGGAGGAGCCTATTGATGAAGAAGCAATCCTCGCCAAAGGCGACGAACTCGAAATCTTGAACCTCCTTGCCAAGAAAGCAAATCGCATGGAACAAGGCCTCGACGACGACGAACTCATCCCCGACGAAGAAGGGATGAACAGCTTCTAAGGAAAACTTGAGTAAAGAGACGCCCTATAGATAGTGCACTCACCCGGTCCGCAAGCGCTTCGCTAACACCATTGCTCCCGGGTTCGCGCACTATCTATAGGGCTTTTATATTTACGTCCTTTCCTAGGAACCTGTTTTGAGGCAAAAAGTTGGAAAAGCTGAGCCGAAGTAGTCTTCGACCGACGAGACCATGGTGTTAGCGAAGCGCTTGTTGAGGAGGGAGAAGACTACTTCGGCTCAGCGCTCCGTTGAATTTACAACCCTAAAGACAGGTTAATCGCTTGCTTTAGTTCAGCGTCTGGCAGGGAAAGTGGTAGCGGGATTTGCTGTCGTTGGCCTTGGCGGTCGTTGAAGGCAACGAAGCCGTTTTGTAAAGCAAAGTCGTAGACGTCACGAGTCACACGAACATCTTGAAGACAGTATTCACGGAGCTTGTCGATTTCGCCTTTGCGCCAGTATTCGACCGCCATAAGCCCATGACCAGACTTCCCTACCCCGAGCGTCGCCTGAGCAACATCATCAAGCTTAATACGGAAGCCTAACTGCTTTTCTATCTCGACCAGCAAATCAACCGTCGGCAAAGCGGCAATCGTTCCGGTGTAGCTGGTTTGCAAACACGGGTAATCAAAGCCAAACAGGTTATAGCCGATAATCCGATCGGCGCGCTCGAGACGAGGCCAAAGCTTGGGCAAATCCTCTTTCAAAAACGATTCAAACGTATCGGTTTCATAAAAATAGACCCCTACCAATGACACTTCAAGCAGCGCCGGGTTATAGGCACCAACGTCTTGAAACGTATTGCGGGTTTCGATATCGAGAACAATTTCTTTGCGCATAGAACGAGTATTGAAAAACAAAACAGGCAGGAGGAGTATTACATACCCTTTCCTGCCTGTCATTGTGAATTGTTTTACGTTTAAGCCGACTGCTTCTGTGCGTCACGCTTGCGTTCGAACTCCTTCAAGTATTGCTTACGAATACGGAGATTGAGTGGGGTAACCTCGAGCAATTCGTCGTCTCCTAGGTATTCAAGACACTCTTCCAAACTCATGGTGCGTGGCGTGTTCAAGCCTTCTGCCACACCGTCACCTTTGGAGCGCATGTTCGAGAGCTTCTTTTCTTTACAGACGTTCACTGCAAGATCTTCTGGCTTCGCATTCTGCCCAATCACCATGCCTTCATAGACCTTCACACCAGGACCGATGAAGAGCTGACCACGTTCCTGAGCCGCCTGAAGACCGTAGGTGTTGGATTCGCCCGTTTCGTGAACGATGAGCGAGCCGTGTGGGGTAGCGTCGATCACTCCAACGTGTGGCTGATAGCCGAGGAAGAGCGTGTTCAAAATCCCTTGTCCACGTGTATCCATCATGAATTCCGTACGGTAGCCGATCAATCCACGGGTTGGGATAACGAATTGAAGATACGCAATGCCGTTTTCGACCTTCATGTCCTTCATTTCCGCTTTGCGACGACCCATCTTTTCGATGACCGAGCCGCTAGCCCCTTCTGGACATTCAATGGAGACTTCTTCGAATGGCTCCGTCTTGTGACCGTTCTCTTCCTTAAAAATAACCTGAGGGCGAGACACCTGAAGCTCAAAGCCTTCACGGCGCATACGCTCGATCAAAATCGAGAGGTGCAATTCTCCACGACCAGACACGATGAAGTTTCCTTCGCCACCAGCCGACTCAACACGCAAGGCGACGTCGTTCTGGAGCTCGCGTTCAAGACGTTCTTTAATGTTACGCGACGTCGAATACTGACCTTCACTTCCTCCAAAGGGAGAGGTGTTCACACCAAAGGTCATTTTGACGGTTGGCTCTTCGATCTGAATGACAGGCAACGCTTCTGGGTTCAAGGCATCTGCGACCGTTTCTCCGATGTTGATGTTAGAAATACCAGCGAATGACACAATGTCTCCCGCCTGAGCTTCCTGAACTTCGGTGCGACCCATGCCAACGAAGCCCATGATCGATGTGATCTTAGAGGGGGTCTGCTTCCCATCGCGGTCGATCCACATCACGTTCCCTGGCTTGAAGACGCCACGAACCACACGGCCGATTGCCATTTTTCCCTTGTAGTTGTCGTAGCTTACGTTTGCAACAGACACCTGGAGAGGACCAGAGGAGTCGTTCTTTGGAGCTGGAACTTCTTTCAAGATTGTATCGAAAATTGGGGTGATGTTGGTCATTGTCGAAAGGTCTGGCTCGAGACCTGCCTTCCCCTGCTTCGCGGAAGCGTACACGACTGGAAAATCTGTCTGCGCATCGGAAGCGCCCAGCGTCACGAACAAATCGAAGGTCTGGTTCAAGACCCAATCCGGACGAGCGTCTGGCTTATCTACCTTGTTAATTACCAAAATAATGCGATGACCAGCCTCGATCGCCTTCTTCAAAACGAAACGTGTCTGAGGCATTGGACCTTCCTTCGCATCAACCAAGAGCAACACACCATCAACCAAGTTCATGATGCGCTCCACTTCTCCACCGAAGTCGGCGTGTCCTGGAGTATCAACGATATTGATTTTGGTGTTTTTGTAGAGAACGGCAGCGTTCTTCGCGAGAATTGTAATCCCACGCTCACGCTCAAGCTCGTTTGAGTCCATGATCGTCTCCCCTTCCAAACCACTTTCGCGGAAGGTGTCGGACTGTTTCAAAAGCGAATCAGCCAGGGTGGTCTTCCCGTGGTCGACGTGCGCGATGATGGCAATATTGCGGATATCCATAATGATGTAGCTGCGTAGATAAAAAGAGGCGCCGTTGCCGGCGGAACTGGGCAAAATGATAGCTCAACAGAGCCTTTTCGTCAAAAGAGTTGATCTGAACGTGTTTTTCTTTTCTTGCGTCGTAAAATGTTTTTAATTTGGGTATAGAAATTGGGAGCCTGTTGCGTACCCGGGGGTCGTACGACCCTCACCATTGGACGGACCGGGACAATACCCGGCGGGTTTGTGCTGAAGGGCTCCCGTGGGAGCGAGCGGGGCGATAGGTCTTACGACCACTGTGCCCCACCCGATAACGTGCGAGTTGAACGTTTTATGAAGTTACAGGACTGGGAGCGAACCCTTTTGAGGCGGAAATCTTACCGCTCGACCAGATCCTCACCTCCATCACATACCTTGTCAGGAGATCCGTCAAGCGACCATACTAAATCAAGCAGATATGATTAAACTCTCCTTTCCAAGCAGCTTTTTGTGGGGTGCGGCTACCTCCAGTCACCAAGTAGAAGGTGGAAACGTCGCCAATGACTGGTGGGCTTGGGAAAAACGCGTCCAACCAGAGATAAAACAATCCGGAAACGCCTGTGACCAGTGGAATCGCTGGCCAAGTGATGTAGAGCTCATTTCTGAACTCGGTCATAACGCCCATCGCCTTTCGCTTGAGTGGTCTCGCATTGAACCAGAGCCAGACGTATTTGATGAGGCGACCCTCTGCCATTACGCAGACATACTCCAAGCACTACGCGCGAAAGGTATCAAAACCGTGGTCACGCTCCACCACTTCACGAATCCGGAGTGGCTCGCCGCCCTAGGTGGCTGGTCGTCATCTTGCGTCGTAAAATACTTTGTTCGGTATGTCGACGTCGTGACTCGCCGTCTTGGATCGGAGATCGACATGCTTCTTACCATCAATGAACCCGGCGTCTACGCGTTCATGTCGTATCAAATTGGAGCCTGGCCTCCTCGAGAGCGAAGCACGTGGAAGATGTTCCGCGTTCTTTGGAACATGGCTCGAGCACACAAGGCGGCCTACAAAGTCATCAAACGTCTTTCCCCTACTCTTCCCGTTGGTGTAGCACAAAACATGACAACCTTTGAACCAGTTCATCCATACAGCCTCATCGAACGATTCGCTGCTGGCTGGATGGCTGCCTTCAACAATTTCTCCTTCTACTGGCTGAGTGGGTGGAACACGCACGATCTGCTTGGCATCAACTACTACTTCCATCGTCGGCTAGATGCGACAGGGCGATTCTGGCCACGCTTTCAAGACCCCAAAGAAACAGACCGCCCAACGAGCGATCTTGGCTGGGAACTTCGTCCAGAAGGCTTAGGAGAAATCGTTCGATCACTCCGCCACAAAAAGAAGCCGATTCTGATCACAGAGCACGGCCTTGCTGATGCAACCGACTCACATAGACCAGCTTTCTTAGAAGAAAGTTTGCAAAGCCTATCTACTGCAATAAAAGAAGGCATACCCGTCATTGGCTATCTACATTGGAGTCTCTTGGACAACTTTGAATGGGCGGATGGCTTCACGCCTCGTTTTGGACTCGTCGAGGTGGAGTATGCGACGCAAAAGAGACTACCCCGTCCTTCTGCCTGGCTCTACAAAAAGCTTATTCAGCAGGCTCGTTCTCAAAACGAGAAAAGGAGCCTTTAGCAGGGCTCCTCACTGAACGGCGCATCCCGGCTAGGGGACGTCTTCCACTCATCGTACACACCATAGGCGTCAGAGTTCACTGATACCTACACCGTTTTGTGGACGCAGAGCTGGGTCATGAGCCCGTATCTCTTACGCCTGATGTGACAACTGTTTGACAACGCCTCACCTCTGGTACCGGTTAAGCGCTGAAAGAGCGGAAGACGAGCCCCCAACAGAAAAGCCGCGTTCGACAGGCTGGCAAGTACAGCCATCGCAGGCATTGCAGAACGACCGGAAGCGTGGCGCCTCAACAGTCCGTTTCTTGCCGAACAGGGAACCCAATTTCTCAACTCCTGTCAAGACATGAGAGCTGATTATAGCTCGACGCTCTCCGCGAGACGTGGAGCATGCGCTTGAATCCCCAACTCTTCCGTGAGACGCGTGGCGAGCCCGATCGCCGTCCCCTCTTCGCCATGTGTGCAGAAGACGCGCTTGGGCAAAGCCGATGCTGAACGAATCCAGTTCACGAGCGTTGGTTGGTCAGCATGCGCGCTATAGGCACCGATGCTTTTAATCGCCGCACGGACTTGAATGCGCTCCCCCAAGACCTCTACAACCTTTTCTCCCGTATATAGCTTTCTCCCAAGCGTCCCTTGCGCTTGGTAGCCGATAATCAGAACTGTATTCTTTGGATTGCCTAGATACCGCACCAAATGATGCAGAATGCGACCGCCATTCATCATACCAGCCCCTGAAATAATGATCTTGGGCGGCGGGACAAAGTTGATCTGCTTCGATTCATCACGTGCTTCACAGAGATGGAGGCCTTCGAAGTCAAACAAATCTTCGCCTTTGTTCACCTTGCGCATCGCTTCTGGATCGTAGTACTCGGGGTAGCTCTTAATGACCCGCGTGGCCCGAATGGCCATTGGGCTATCCAAATACACATCAAGCTTTGGCAAGCGCTTTTCTTGAACCAAATCGTTCAATTCGTAGAGCAACTGCTGCGTACGCTCAATCGCAAAGGCCGGAATCAAGAGAACACCCCCCTGTTTTACCGTCCCCTGAATAAGTTCATGGAGCTTGTCACTCCGCGAAGACTCGTCTTCATGAATACGATTGCCGTAGGTTGATTCCATGACCACCGCATCCATGCCGGAGAGCTGTGCCGTGGCACGAAGAATGGGCACGTGGGTATTTCCCAGATCGCCCGAGAACGCGAGCTTCGCCCCACCCTGTTCACGAATTTCTATAAACGCGCTCCCAAAGATGTGGCCCGCATCGCGAAAACGGACCATCAAATCCCCCATGCGAACGGAGTGGCTATATTCAGCGGGCACGCAACGCTTCAACACCTGCACCATGTCCTGCTCTTCGTAGAGCATCGGTCGCGCGTTGCGACGGTGGTTTTCTTCCATGATGTGAAACGCATCCTCCAACACGAGCTTCATTAAATCGATGGTTGGGGCCGTGGCATAGATCTTGCCCTTGAACCCTTGCTTGATGAGACGTGGCAAGCGACCCGTATGGTCGAGGTGAGCGTGGGTGATAAACACCGCATCAATCGTGGCGGGTTGGATGAACACTTCTTCAAAGTTACGCGCTTCACAGAACTCGCAACCTTGAAACATGCCGCAATCCACGAGGATGCGGGTCTTTTGGGTTTCTACGAGATAGCAGGAGCCTGTAACTTCACGTGCCGCACCAAGGAACGTCAGCTTCATGCGCTCCAGTATATCACGGAAATAGAAAAGATGACGCTCTTTCACTCCTCAACAAGTTGCTGCGCAACACGGATGGTCTCGTCGTTCAAGAACACTGTCTTTTCTATTGTTTATACTTCCGCTTTCACAGTGTCGGCACCAAGAATCCCCTCGACTTCTTTGGCGATCAAGTCATTGAACGCAATTCGATAGGACGACAAAATCTTTTGTTTACCGCCTGGATTTTCAATGGCGAAGTACACGTTGTATTGCCCTGGGTACTTATCGAGGATTCCGCGCAGAGTTAAGAGAATCGTTTCCGGAAGCTGAGCGCGCAAGGTCAGCGTCACGGCCTGAATCTGCCGTGAACGAACGTTTGTCTCGGCTAGGTCTTTCTTCAACGCTTCCGACTCTTCCTCCACGATTGATACAACTCCTCCCCGGGTTGCCTCTTCAATCATGTCGATGTTTTCAGAGGTAACTTCATACGCCGTTTCCGCCAAGATCTTCCATTCACCGTCTTTTTCTTGCGGACGACCGCTCACCACCAGGATTTTATCCGCCTCCCACACTTCCGGCTTCTCCTTGTAGGTACGTGGGAAAACGACGACCTCAATGTCTCCCGTCAGATCCTCCACCTTCAAGAAGGCCATTGGTTCGTTGGCTTTGGTCGCAATTTTCTTAGCAGTTGTCACAAGCCCGGCAATACGGATCGATTTTTCCTTGCGACGCTTCATCTCTGGGCCTTTTTGAGCAACCTGATGCACCGGAACGCAGAAGTGTTTCAAGCGCTGGCTAAATTCGTCAAACGGATGCGCGGAGAGATAGAGGCCAAGCAGCTCTTTCTCCCACTTCAAGCAGTCGCGTTGGACGGCTGGGGGCGCGGGACGAAGCTGAATCCCCGCATCCGCCGCGTCTTCCGACAGCGAGAACAGGTTGAATTGGCCAGAACTCGATTCCTGGGCGTGACGCTTGTGATATTCAAGAATTGTTTCAACGTTGAAATAGAGCTGGTTACGATCTCCAAAGCGATCCAGCGCCCCGGAGCGAATAAAGACTTCAAGAGAGCGCCGGTTGAACGACTTGTGGTTCATACGTCGCACGAAGTCCGCCAGATCTTTGTATGGACCGTTTGCTTTACGCTCCTTAATGACGAACTCAGCGATATCTTCTCCCAACCCTTTAATCGCGAGGAGACCAAAGCGGAGCGTATTCTTGCCTTTGATGACGCTAAACCGCGCAAATGATTCGTTTACGTCCGGCGACAAGACCGGCAACCCCATACGACGACACTCGTCGACTTCAATCGTGATACGGTCGATGTTTTGGCAGTCGGAGTTTAAAAGCGCCGCCATGAAGGCGTCTGGGTAGCGACTTTTGAGATAAGCCGTCTGATACGCGATCAACGCGTAACAAGCGGCATGCGATTTATTGAAGCCGTACGCGGCGAATTCTTCGAACTGTTGGAAAATGGCTGCGGCCGTTTCGCGCTCTACACCGTTTTTGACCGAACCATCGATAAATTTCACCTTTAGCTCCGCCATGAGCTTGGCGATCTTCTTTCCCATGGCTTTACGGAGCGTGTCAGCTTCTCCTGGCGTAAACCCGGCCATGTCTTTCGACACTTGCATGACTTGCTCTTGGTAGACCGGGATCCCGTAGGTATTCCGAAGCGCGCTCTCGGTGAGCGGATGCATGTATCTGATCTTCTCCCGACCATGTTTACGCGCAATAAAGGACTCAATGAACTGCATTGGACCCGGGCGGTATAAGGCGACCATCGCGATGATGTCTTCGATCATTGTAGGCTTCAGTTCGCGGATGTACTTCTTCATGCCTTCTGATTCGAGCTGGAAGACCCCCGTGGTATCACCACGACCAAGCAGTTCGAACGTTTGGACATCATCCAACGGAATTTCGTCGACTTTCACCACATCGCCGTACACCGCTTCAACGATCGACAAACAATCACGAATGATCGACAAGTTAGACAGACCTAAGAAGTCCATCTTGAGGAGCCCGATCGCTTCCGCCGAATGACCCGCATATTGCACGACACGATCGACGTCACCGCCTTGTGCCTTCTGCATCGCAGAAAACTCAACGAGCGGCTCTGGCGTGATCACAATGCCACAGGCGTGCTGCGAGGCGTGGCGCGTGGTTCCTTCGAGCTTAATCGCGAGGTCGATCAAGCGCTTTACGCGCGGATCAGTCTCATACATGGCGCGGAGCTCTGGCGCTTCTTTGATAGAAATCTCAAGCGGGATGTGTTTTCCCTGCACGGGTGGCGGTACCACTTTTGAAATACGGTCTACATCCGCATATGGCAAGCCCAAAACGCGCCCCACATCGCGCACCGCCGCACGAGCCGCCATCGTTCCGAAGGTGATGATACCGGCCACACGATCGAGGCCGTACTTCTCTGTCACGTACTTGATCACATCGATACGCTTCACGTCGTCGAAGTCCGTATCGATATCCGGCATCGAGATACGATCTGGGTTCAGGAAGCGCTCGAAGAGCAGTCCGTAGCGCAGCGGGTCAAGGTTCGTGATGTTCAAGGCATAGGCCACGACCGACCCAGCCGCTGATCCACGACCAGGGCCTACGATGACACCGTGCTCTTTTGCCCAGACGATGTAGTCCTGCACGATCAAGAAGTAGGCCGCAAACCCCATGCGCTCGATCGTCGCAAGCTCGAACTCCATGCGCTCTTTGGCTTCTTTGTACTTTTCTGGATCCGGATAACGCCAGACAAGCCCCTTCTCACACAGCTCACGCAAATAGCTGTTGTCCGTCATGCCTTCCGGTACCTCAAACTGTGGCAGGTGATTTTTCCCAAGCGTTAGTTCTACGTTGCAACGATCAGCGATCTTACGCGTGTTCTCAATCGCTTCTGGATGGTCCTTGAACGCCTCCACCATCTCCTCCGGCGAAGACATGGACAAGTCCATTGTGGAACTTGAAGGACGATTCTGGTCCGACAAAAGCTTTCCATCATGAATACACACCAGCACGTCCTGCGCCTCACGATCATCCGCGTGAAGGTAGTGGACGTCTTTGGTTGCAACAATCGGCGTTTTTGTTTCTTCTGAAAGCTGAATCAAAAACTCGTTGATCTCGATCTGGGTTGGTGATTCCGGGTGATGCACGAGCTCCAAAAAGAAGTTGTTTTCCCCTACAGCTTCTTTGTACCCTTGGATCAACTCACGCGCTTTCTCCAAATCATGCGCCTGACAGGCTTTTGGGATGTCCCCTTTCATGCAGCCAGACAAGACGATCAAGCCCTGACCGTATTGCTTGAGCAAGTCTTTATCGATACGTGGGACGTAGTAGAACCCATCCAGGTACGAAATCGATACCAACTTCAGCAGGTTCTGATACCCCTCATTGGTTTCAGCCAGGAGCGTGAGGTGCGAAACACGGTTGTCGATACCGGCACGCTTGTCCGTGTGTTTGTGCGCTGCGACGGCTACCTCTACTCCCAAGATCGCTTTAATACCTCCCTTTTTGGCCGCTTCATAGAACTCCACTGCGCCATACATAGCGGAGTGATCAGTGAGTGCGATCGCATCATAGCCCAGCTCTTTCGCGCGTTCGACAATTTCGTCCACGTCGCCAATGGCGTCATGGAGCGAATACATTGAATGCGCATGAAGGTGAACAAATGGCGACGGCATAGCCCGGATCGTACCCGTCCGGACGCCCTGGGGCAATGGACGAAAAAAGCCCACACTAATGGGCTTTTTTCGTTTAAGAGGGATCTCGAATTACTCTTCGTCTTCCGCGTCGTCTTCTAGGACCTTTTTTCGCGATTTCTTTGAAGCCGATCCACGGTCTCCCACGAGCGAAAGCAACTTCTTTCCGCCTTCGCTTACGAGCGACGCGTAACCTGACAACGTCGTGAAACGTTCGACCAAGTTTTCTACGGTTTCTTCGACCAACGCCACCTTTTCACGCGTTGTGGCGACGATCTCGTCCGCTTGGCGAATGACGCGCAACAACCGATAGAGCACTAAACATAAGAAAATCGTGATTGCCACCAAACAAATACTGGCCACGATATACCAGATATCTTGAGGGGTAAGGTACATAGAGATTTGTTCTAGTATACTCCTGTCTTATCTTCGTTCCAAACTGTCCAGAAATGCGCGCGTATCTTCGTCGTTAACCTTGAGTGGTCGCGACACATTCCACATAAGATCGAACTGGGAGAGCAGCATCTCGGCGAGCTCAGCGCTTTCAATGATGTAGCCGTACTGCTCTTTCCGCGAAGACAGGAAAGCCACTTTATTGCCATAGATCCAATACCCCATCGTAAAATTGATTCCTGGAGGCGCGAGACGGATTTCTCGCTCAAATTCTTCCCCTACTCCCAAATAGGGATGCGTTTTGAGGTCGACCTGTTCACTCTTTGGCCAAATGGCTCGCGTATACAAGCGACGACGGATCCGTTCAGCGTTATGCAGACGAAAGAACTCTGGGGAGAGAATCTCGATCATCTTTTTAATCGGCCAGTAGGCTTGTGTTTCCATGTCATGATACAGCAACATGTCTTTCAGCACCTGTTTTAACCCATCCGCTCCTTCAAAGATTTGGAATTTAGGTGTGATAAGCGTTTCACGTTGTTTTGCTTGAAGCAAAGGGAGCAGTTCCTGAAACTGCTTTTGGTCTTGTTGGAGTAACGCAATTTTCTCGTCGTAGAGACGAAGAAGCTTCTCTGGTGGTTCAGCAGTAAACACTTTGAGTCCTTGTTTTAAAGACTGGGTCACAAACCCTTTCTCGATTAAGCGCCTCAAAAAGAGATACTGCGTGGCACGATTCGCGCCCGTTCGCTTGGCAAGCGCACTCGCTTGCAACGACCCATGGTCTAGCAGCGTTTGATAGGTCGCTTGTTCAGACGGTTCAAGACCTAAGCGTTGTAGCAGCATTTCCAACATACGTTGTTATAGTGTTACAACACTATTAACACATGCGTCAACTAGCCATATAACTGGTCTCGTCAGCGCCAGCTACGCTGACAAGGAGAATGTGACATGGGTCTTTTGCGTGGGTTTCAACAGGCGGACCGGTGGGTGATCCTCGCCCCCGGCACCAAGGCGATCCATCGAGAACCGCTCCCGCTCATCCCGGACGGGACGCGCATCGCGACGGCGGACGAGTTCATCAACGCGAACCGCGGCTACGAATTCCCCTGGGGCAACCTGCCGACCCCGGAGAAGGCCTCTCGGCTCTGGCGGGAACACAGGATCGGCATGGGTGGACTCTTCCATACGCGCTGGTTCATGACGACGGAAGGCCGGTTCGGCGGCGCCTCGAACGTGCCCGAGACCCTCCCCGGCTCGCTTCGCTCCTCTCTGCTCTACGACGGCGGGAAGAGCGTGATCCAGGGTCAGCTCGAAGGGAACGAGGGCTTCGCCATCGTCTCTGACGTCTCGGAGGAAGATCATCTCCTCTACCGGCGCCTGCAGCTCCACGCCGCCGAACACATCGGCGCCGACGGTGGGAAGCTGCTCGTCTCGCCGGTAAGCCGCACGATCCACAGCGAAGACGGTGATCGACATCGGGTCTACATCGGCTTCACCGGCCGCTGCCTGACCTGCCCGAACCCCGAGCTCATCTCGCTCCGCCAAGCTCAGGCAACGCTCACGAACGAGCCGTCGCCGGAGCTCGCCAAGCTCCTCGGGGAGTACTTCCCGGAGCTCCAGAAGAGCTTCGCGGACTACAAGCTCAAGCTCTACCCCGAGTGGGAGCACTGGACGGTCTGAGCCTCTCGAGTCACACCGACTCACACGTGCGCCGGGCACGACTTCCCCGGCAATCTATTTGTCGACAACAGATACAACAATCCCCTGAGTGAATCAGGGGATTGTTGTTTACCGCGAGAGCGTATTTACGCCCGAATCTCAGCCGAAAGAGTCTTCGCAAGCGCTTCCGTCACTCGCTTCACCTGCTCCTCAACCTCTTCCGTCGACAAGGTGCGCGTAGGATCTTGGAAGGTGAGGTGGAAGGCCAGGGATTTCTTCCCTTCCGCAACACCTTTTCCAACGTAGGTATCGAACCATTCTACTTGGACGGGCAAGCTCGAGGTTTTTTTAACCAACTCCGTCACCTGTTCAACGGTCACCATCTTTTCAACAACGAAAGCCAAGTCACGCTTCGAAGCTGGGAACGCTGGAACTGGCGTATACGCAACCGTTCGACGCATGACCGACTGCAAAGCCGTAAGATCAAACTCACACAGGGCGAGACGCTGATTTAACTTCCAGGTCTGCGACATAAGAGGATGGAGCTCCCCCACTCGGCCAACTTCTACGCCATCGACCGTGATCGTCGCTGAACGACCCGGGTGCCACTGAGCACGTGTATCATTTTGGACCCCCTTCCAGGCGGCACTCACGCCAAAGCGAGCGAGGAGCAATTCAGCCAACCCCTTCGCCTTCTTCCAAACAGCGTCATCGCCGCTGAAGGTCGCAAGCAGCATCGGCTTCTCTTCAGGAAGATCGGCGGCACGCGCTTTGAAGACGTTCGCGAGTTCAAAGTAGCCCTGGTCTACGACACGTTCTTGGTTATCAAACACCGCCTGAAGCACACCCGGCAACAAACTTGGACGCATGTACTCAAGGTCTGCGGCGAGTGGGTTTTGCAGGCGTAAGGCATCGCTTGTGCTGTAGCCTGTCTTTTTCAACTGATCTGCCGAGATGAACGCGTAACTATACACTTCTGTCAGACCAGCGCCGAGCGCGATATCGCGACACCGCTCTTCAAAATCGAGACCCGTATCCGATGGACGGCCCGAGATTCCCGCTGGGAAAACTGATGGCAAATTGGAGTAGCCATGCACACGCGCGATCTCTTCCACTAAGTCGCGGCCATCTTCAATATCGTGATCACGCCACCAAGGAACCGTTGCAACAATCGATTCATTCTGAACACGCACCGCAAAACCCAAACGCTCCAACGTTCCGACCATTTCGTCGGTTGAAAGATCAACGCCGATCAAGGAACGTGCCTGTTTCAAGGAAATCGAGTATTCCTTTGGCTCGTATTCTGTCGTTTTGGAATCGTAGACCTGACTTGTAATGGTTCCGCCGGCCAAGGTGAGACAGAGCTCAACCGCACGCCGCAAACCAACCAGGGGCGATTCGGTCGACAAGCCTTTTTCGAAGAGCGATTGCGAATCGGAGTAGAGGTTCAATGCACGGGCCGTGCGACGAATGGAGACTGGATCGAATGCCGCAGACTCGAATACGATCGACGTCGTTTGAGAGGTCACTCCCGTAACCTCTCCGCCCATGACGCCAGCGACGGCAACCGGCTGTTTTGCATCAGCGATCACGAGCATCCCCTCTTCAAGGGTGTAATCCTTTCCATCCAAGGCTTTGATCGTTTCTTTGGCTTTAGCCGATCGAATACGAAGCTGATTCCCTTCAAGCTTGGTCGCATCAAAGACATGGAGCGGTCGCGCCATCTCGAGCATCACGTAGTTCGTAATGTCGACGAGGAGACTGATGGGACGAAGCCCCGCCGCGAGCAACCGTTCTTTCATCCACCAAGGGGATTCACCATTCGTGACGCCATCAATCCGAACCGCCGTGTAACGAGGACAGCGCACCGTATCTTCTACCTGTACATTCAATGCTTGTGCGCCTGACTGTGGCTCGATTTCGGCTGGCGTTGGTTGCTTGAACGGCAAATTCAAGATCGCTCCCGCTTCACGCGCTAAGCCAACGATACACATCGCGTCTGGACGGTTGGTTGTAACTTCAATATCCATGACGACATCACCGGACAATCCCAAAAGATCGGCGACGGAGCGCCCTGGCGTGAGATGTTCTGCCGGTAGATGGCGACCAAGGTCGAGAATTTCCTTTTCGTCTCCCTTTGGAAAGGCTTCGCTCAATCCGACCTCATCCGCGCCACACACCATCCCATAGCTTTCTACGCCACGGATCTTGGTGAGCTCCATCGTTACGAGATCACCTTCGCCGTGCCATTTCACACGCGCACCGAGCAAGGCAACAACCACAAACTGATTCTCCGCCACGTTTGAACCACCACAGACAATCTGGATGGGCGTACCAGACCCCACATCCACCGACAAGACGCGTAAACGATCGGCCTGAGGGTGTGCCTCAACCTTCACAATCCTTCCAACCACGATGTGCTCGAAGTTCGCATCGCGTGGTATGATTTTTTCCACCGCTGGGCCAGATAACGAAATACGCGCCGCGAACGCTTCTGGCGTTAGGTCGCAATCGACATATTCACGAAGCCACTTGTAGGAAGTAAGCAGGTTCATAGCTAGAACTGGTGCAAGAAGCGCACATCATTTTTATACATGGTACGAAGGTCATCGATTTGCAACCCTTCTTTCATCGAGAAGGTGCGCTCGACGCCCCAGCCGAAGGCGAATCCAGAGTATTCGTTTGGATCAATCCCCCCTGCTCGCATGACGTTTGGATGAATCATGCCAGCTCCGCCAAGCTCCACCCAGCCACGCTTGCACAGGCGACATTTCACACCAGAAGCGTCTTTCCCTGTTCCGCCACACAAGCCACACGAGATATCGATTTCAAAAGATGGCTCTGTGAATCGGAAGTGGTGTGGGCGTAATCGCGCACGACGCTCCGGTCCAAAGAAGGACTTCACGAAATAATCCATCACGCCCGTGAGATGCGTAATCGACACCTCCTTGTCGATAAACATCCCTTCGAACTGATGGAACATCGGCACGTGCGTTGCATCACTCTGACGACGGTAACACTTAGAAATGTTGATGAGACGAACCGGGAATTCGCCCTTCGCCACCGCGCGCTTCATGACACGTGTCTGCCAGTTGGAAACATGTGGCACGAGCACCATTTTCCCCTCCTCTGCCTTTTCGCTTGCCGAAACATCTACAAAGAACGTCTCCCAGTCATCACGAGCCGGGTGATCCTTTGGCATATTCAACGATTCGAAGGCGTACCAGTCCCAATCAATTTCAGGATAGCGGACCGTTGAGAAGCCTGCTTTTTCAAAGACCGCGCGAATCTCGCGAATTGCTTGCGTCGTCAAATGTAGGTGGCCACTTGGAGGAAGAAGGCCTGGTTCTGTAATATCGACGACTTCGTTCGCGAGACGCTGCTTAATATCTTGTGTTTCGAGGGTTGTGCGCGTCTTTACGAAGGCTGCCTCGATCTTCTCCTTTACTTCGTTCGCCAGAACGCCAAGCTTTGGACGCTCCTCTGCGGCAACGTCCTTCAATTCTTTCATGAGGTCAGCTAAGCGACCCTTACGGCCTAGTACCGCCACTTCAAGGTCTTCGAGCGCCTTCGTCGCACCAATCTTATCTAGTTCCTGCTGGGTATTTTGCAGGAGCTCGGTCATTCGATCGTTCCAGGTCATAGACTAGAGTAAATTCTTGATTCCATTCAGGATAACTCCCCCATACTGACGGAGATCACGCAGGGTGACAAGCAAGACCAACCCGATCAAAAACAGGAACCCGACACGGTGAATCGCTGCCTCCAATTTGAGCGATGCCTTCCGACCACGGATCGCCTCGATGGCAAGGAAGAGGAAACGCCCTCCGTCCAAGGCTGGAATCGGCAAAAAGTTGATGACGGCCAGGTTTAAGGAGAGCAGTGCCGCGAAACTCAGAAGTGGCCAGAACCCCTGTTCAGCGATTTTTCCAGTCATCACCGCAATCCCAACCGGTCCAGACACATCCGCCCCCACCGACTTCCCAACCACAATGTTTCGGATGAGATCAAAGAATCCAACAACGATCATCCAAGTGTAACGGGCTGTCAGCATCACGCCTTCTGGAATGGCCCGGTACCAAGGGAAGCTGATCTTGCCCGTGTCCGCCATTGCGACGCCGATTCCTTTACGGCCAAGACTTTCGATCGTTTTTGGCGTCACCTGAACGGTCTTCACTTCTTCTTTGCGACGAATCTCAACTTGTAGCCGTTCATTCTGCTCGGTCTGCTCTTTGATCACGGTCTGTGCCTGTTCCACATTCGTGATTTCACGCCCATCGACACGAAGCAAGTGATCGCCTAAACGAATATCTGCCTCCGCCGCAGCCGACTCTGGCAAAACGTTCACAAATTCAACGGCACGATCTCTCACCTGCGCTTGCGGAGGGAGGCCTGAAAGATCTCCACGGATCCCGACAATCAGTCCAGCGGTCAGAATCACACAGGCGAGCAACCAGTTCATGATGACTCCCGCTGCTAGAATCACGCCTCGCGCTCGTTTTGACTTGGCGTTAAACGAGTCTTGCTCCATCGCTGTCCCCTCTTCACCCTTCATACGCACGAATCCACCTAGCGGCAACCAGTTGATCGACCAGATGGTATTCGTGTACTCCTTTGTATCGTTGGCCCCGACGCGTTTCCACTTGCCCTTGTCTTTTACAAACCCGATGGCTCGCGGAGGAAAACCAACACCGAACTCCTCAGCTTTTACTCCGAAAAAACGGGCAGCTAAAAAATGGCCCAGTTCATGGATAAGCACTAAAGCCGATAAAACAACCAAAAACGTAAGAAGAGTGAGCATGGGTTGCAGTATAGCGAATGTGCCCGATTTGAGCGATTAGGCAGCGAGAAGCAGGGCAACGCCTGCGATGCACGCCGTTTCGGCCCGGAGCACATTCGAAGAAAAATGAAACGATTGGTACCCAGCCTTTCGAGCGAGTAATTCCTCTTCTGCTGTCCAGCCGCCTTCTGGACCAACAAACAAAGCAATTGATCCTGCAGCATCAGACTTCTCACGCGAGGTGCGACTCGCTTCCTGATCCAGCGTCGCAAAATAGGTACGACCGCTCTCATTCGTTTTCAAGGCTTCTTCGAAAGAAATTGGCGCTCGAAACTCAGGCAGCCACAGACGACCAGACTGCTCTGCCGCCTCTTTCAAGATGCGAGCCGTTCGCTCTGGGTTAAAGCCATCTCTGACTGTCCGATCACACAGGATTGGCTGGAAGACCGAGACGCCGAGCTCTGTCCCTTTTTGGAAGACCAATTCGGTTAATTCGCGCTTCAACGGAGAGAAGTAGAGCGTCAACACTGGTCCAAGCACCTCCGTCTGGTCTCGTCTTGAGACAACTTCAACAAGGGCTTGTTTTGAAGACAGCTCGACCACCGTGCCCGTCACTTCTTTCCCCTTTCCGTCCAACAACACCACCTGGACCCCTTGGCTATACCGCAAAACACGACTCCACTGATGCAACAGCTCTTTTTCAGAGATGCGAATCAATGTGTCGCTCAGTGGTTGATCAACAAAAAAGCGATGAAGACGCATGGCGTTACTCTTGTTTGGCACAGCGCTCAAACGCCGGCTTTAGCGTATCGCGGGACATGCGCGCTGCGCTCTGCATGAAGCGTCGAATGTCGGGACGCGTGACGAAGCTGTTTCGTTCGTTGTAAATGCGTTCTTCGAAGTGACGTACTTGATCGAGCCCCTGCGTACACCCAGCGCGAGTGGAACTGGCCGTGATTTCTCCAAAACCCGTTTCTGGAACCTTCGGTACGGCGATACCGTACTTATCAAATAATCCATGCAGCTCCGCTGACTGACGCTGCTGAACACGCCAGACACTTGCAAACGGTTGTATTGTCTGACCAAAGCGCTCAACCATGGCACCCGTGACCTTCTCTAAGCGCAGCTGCTCTAATCCGAGTTCGATCAGCGTAATACGTTCCTGCTCCTCCAATTGATCGATTGGATAGGTTACGGACCCATCCAAACACTCCTCCAAAAGACACGTATCCGCTTTCACGGATGGTGCAGGAGATTGATATCCCTCATAAAAATACATGCCCAGCGCGACGAGACCGCCACCCAACACGATACAGCCAAGATATGCCAGAAAGCGCTTCATAGAGGGAAATGTGTATTGAAAGCGATGGTAGCAAACACTCCTTAAAAACGGTAGCGGGGGCCCCTGCGGAGCAGCAGGGACCCCCATCTACGCTTCTCACGGCACCCGCATCAGGCTTCCCCGTCAGCGACGGAGGAGGATGATGTTACCCACGACGAGCGCGACGATCACGAGCAGGAGGAGCGCCCAGGCCCAGCGGGGCACGAGCTCCCACCAGGGTGCCTGCGCACGCTGGATGAAGCGCCGCCGCTCCTCGGCCTCGTAGATGGCGGAGGTGAATGCCTCCATCCACTGGCCGAGTTGGATCGCGCGCTCCCCTTCGTCCGTGGAGACGGTCTCGGGGAAGCAGGGGTCGACCCCGAGCCGGCGAGCGTCCTCGAGCAGGTTGCTGGAGCCGAGGTCGGCAAGATAGCGCTTGGCCGCGGCCTGACCGATCTTGCCCATCACGACCTGCCGGCGCCGGTCGAGCTCGCGCTCGCGGGCGTCGGGGGCTTCGGCCGTGTTGTCCGGCAGCGGGGGCAGCGGGTCGAGGATCAGCTCGAGATCCCGCACCAGGGCGAGGACCGAGGGGTCCTCGATCCCCATGCTGCGCAGAAGGTCCGCGCGCTGGCGCCCCATGAGGAGCGCCTCGTCTTCCGACACCGGGACGATCCCCGGAGCGGCGGGCCTGGCACGAGGCGCCAGGACCCCGGTCAAGAAACCTGCAGGACTCGATCGATTCATCAGCGTTCCCTCCTCTGTGTGGGTGGCGCAAAAGCGCGCCGAATGTGAGAAACGCCCAGTTGTATTACAATATAGACCAAGAAAAATCAAGGTCTGAGTGAAATCTTCTTTTATTCCTCTCTTTGACTACCGTTTCAACTCTTTGGAAACGATAGAACTCATAACGGCTCCCGTAACAAGGAACAAAACGCCTACAACCGCGGCTGAAATCCAGGGACTCACATCTTGATAGCCTAGGATGGCGTAGCGCACGAGGTTGATCGTGTGATGCAATGGATTAAACTGACTAATTCTGTCCCAAGGCGTCGGCAACCGCGAGATCGGGTAAAAGACACCCGCCAAGAAAATCATCGGCTGCAAAACGAACGTGGTCACAATCTGGAGCGACTCAAAGCCACGCGCTTTCATACCAAAAATCACACCGATAAATCCGAACAGGAGTCCGTTCACTAGCACGATCGGCAGGAGGAGGAGGGGATGTGCGAGCTGAAGACCCGGAACAAACCACACCGTTAAGACGACCGCGATGAGCAACGTCACCAGAGCGCGCGTCATGGCCGCCAAGGCATAGGACAACCCAATGGCCCACGGACGAATCGGTGCGAGCTGCAAGTCAGGCATCGTACCCAAGTTACGCGCAATCACAAGCGCAAACCCCGGATTAGAAAAAGCGCCATTCACCAGCACCATCCCTAATAGACCCGTGTAGACGAAGGCGAGGGCATTGGTGTTTCCGATCTGTTGCTTTCCGATCAAGACACCGAACACGAGCAAATAGAGCCCAACCGATACGATCGGATTGAAGACCGTGTCCTTCCAAAGTTTACGGAAGCGTTTCGTTTCACGCGCATAGAGCGCCCAAGCGTACGTAGAGAACATAAGTGTTAGCGCGTGAGTTCAAGGAAAATTTGTTCAAGTGAGACCCGCTGGTTCTGAACCGTCTTCAGATTATTGCCGTAGTGGGCAGAGATGTCTTTCAGCGCCTTGCCGAGATCTTCGTACGCCAGTTCGTAGGTTTTCCCGTTTTGTTTGACGCCTGGCATGAGTGGCTGGTCCTGTTTATAGATTTCGAACGACAGTAGGTTACCGCTGAATTCATGCTGCAAGCTGTGAAGGCTCCCCTCTTTCACAATCTTGCCTTTGTTCAGCAAGGTAATCCGTTCGCAGAGCTGTTCTGCCTCTTCTAGGTAGTGCGTGGTAAATAAAATCGTTGTTCCTTCACGATGGAGCGTACGAACCAAATCCCACAAGCGCTGACGAAGCGCCACATCAACACCCGCCGTCGGCTCGTCGAGCACCAAGACCTTTGGTTTATGGAGAATTGCCTTTGCAACCATGAGCCGACGCTTCATTCCGCCCGACAACTGCATCGCTTTCTTGTCAGCATGCTCACTCAACTCAAGCGCTTCAAGGATCTGAGGAATGCGCTTCGCCCGATCCTGAGTTGATACGCCGTACATTCCGCCACAATAATGAAGCACTTCTTTCACGGTAAAGGCAGGTTCAACGACAAGCTCTTGCGGGACAATTCCGAGTTGTTTTTTCGCATTCACTGGATCGGTTGCTAAATCAATACCACAAATTTCCACCGAACCACTCGTTGGCACCTGCATTCCTCCTAAGAGAGCGATCGTCGTGGATTTCCCCGCTCCATTCGGCCCAAGGAGTCCATGAATCGTGCCCTCTTCAATGCGAAAGATTGTGGGATGGAGCGCGGTAAACGGCTCTTTGCCGGCAACAGGATAAACTTTACTGACGTCTTTTAAGTGGATCGCGAATGACATGGGGAAAACGGTCAAAGATTAACGAAACCAACGATCAACACCTGGAACAGCCAGATCTCGCCAAGCGCTGAATGGAAGCTCTGTACTTGGCATGCCAGCGGCGTAGGGCGCAATTTCGTAGGACTGATAGTAACGGACAAGGGTGTTTTTACTCAAATACCATTGATCTTTTGAGTTATATGCGGCCGTTGAAGAAGCCGCTTCCCCTTTTAACGATCCATCTGCGATCTCTTTGGAGATTTCTGGTTCAAACAACCACTCTCCCTGCTCTGTTTTCAGAAGCTCCTGCTGTTCTCGCTGGATCCAGGCCTCGAGCTTATCTGGTCGGACGAGGTCGGTCAGTGCAAGCGTCTTTCCTGTAGCTAGATCAAACACCTGCGATGCCGTTACCGAGTTTGGATGCGCTCCCCCTGTATAGAAGTAGGTTGAATACACGAAGGACAACAATCCGCGCTCGTTACGCGTGACTAAGGTCATCGTTTCATACTCATAGTCATTAATTCCACTTGGCTCATCGCCGGTCTCCATATCAGCCGCAAATTCACTCTGGAGTTCTATGCAGTCTTTTTGAGACGCCTCCACCAATCCTTCCAGGGTTGTGGTGCTCGTCTCGCCCAAAAACTGTCGGATCTGTTGGTTCAATACTGTTGCCCGTTCTGCCGGAATGTAGGGACTTGCTTGAATCACCGGGTACTCAAGCGTCGTGTGGCAGCTAACCCCACGTGCCAGCTCTTTTCGCTGTTCGATCTTTTTGAGTTCAATCTTCGCTCCTTCTGCTTCGAAACGTGGGAGAAACGTCACCGGTTGCTCCTTCATAGCGCCCATATATACCGCCGTGCCAACGACCCTGCCTGAAGCCTCCTCATACGATCCACGAAATTGCACAGCTTCTTCATCTCCCACGTACAAGGAGAATTCCACGGGATTCGCCCGCGTCGTAGACACCGTTCCGTACATCGCCCCTGAACGACTCCCCGCTTCGTACTGCCCCATGATTCGCTCGTCACCCAAGGTAAGAGACAGGGTGGTTCGACCTAGATGGGGCAGCGTTCCTTCGAGAGACAAAAGACGCGATGCCTTTCCTGCTGCGGTTGAAGAAGTAGCAGATGCATCTGACGTACTTGTAGGCGCCTGATACACCGGTCGCTCCGTTGAAGGCTCTGATGACGAAAGACGCGCTGAACAACCTGCGCCAAGCACAGTGAGACCCAAGAGCAGACCTCCGACCAACAAAAATGACGGTTTCATAGAGAAAGCTTAGAAATGACAGGTTCCACCGTTCTTCAAAAGGTATTTCTGGTGATATTCCTCTGCTCGGTAAAACGGAAGCGCCGGAACAATTTCCGTTACAATTGGATCTCTCCATTTCTTGGATGCTTCAAGCGCGGCTTTTGAAGCTTCCGCCTGGTCTCGCTGCGCATCTGAATACGTAAAGATTACCGAACGATACTGCGTCCCGAAATCTGGTCCCTGGCGGTTTAACGTCGTTGGATTGTGATTTTCCCAAAAGATCTTCAGCAACGCCTCATAGGACACAACCGCTGGATCAAATGTGAGATGAACCACTTCCGCGTGACCAGTTGTGTCGTTACACACTTCCTCATAGCTTGGATGCTCCGTTGTTCCCCCCATATATCCAACCGCTGTCTCTAAAACACCCGGCACTTGCCGATATCGCTCTTCAACACCCCAAAAACATCCCGCGCCAAAGGCAGCTTGCTCTGTAGTCATAGTTTTAGGACTGCTTCTTCTCAAGCCTGAGACAGACTGAGTTAATACAGAATCGCTGACCACCCTTCTCCCTTGGACCATCATCAAACACATGGCCTAGGTGCGCACCGCAGTGTTTACAGAGCACTTCCGTTCGTTGCATACCATGGCTTGAGTCTGTTTTTAATTCAATATTCTTTGTGTTTGCAGGTTCTGTGAAGCTTGGCCAGCCCGTTCCAGAATCAAACTTGGCATCCGAAGAAAACAGCTCGCTATTACAGATAGCACAGCGATATGTTCCATCTTCATGATTATTCCAATACTGTCCGGTAAACGGCAGTTCCGTCCCCTTCTCAAGCGCCACCCGTCGAAGCTCTGGCGAAAGAGTGTCCGCATTTACTGGCTGGTTAGTATCCATAGAACCAGAGCGTAGCACAAAACCTCTGTTCCATGCTTATACTAGAGATCTATGGATGTCTTCTCCCACGGCGTCTGGGCTCTAGCGATTGCGCGAGGCGCTAATATCAAAACGAACACGCGCGTAATGCGCCCAGCCCTCGCCTTTTTCTTTGGGATTTTTCCTGACTTGTTCGCCTTCAGCATTCCCATTCTTTCCTTGGTTTGGACTATGCTCTCAGGGAGCGTTCCGGAAGCGGCGGCTGTACCAGGCCCAGGCCCTTCCTCATTGCGTTCACCAGAGATGCTCGCCTTAGCGCACAGCCTTTATAACCTGAGCCACAGTCTCGTCGTATTCTTACTTGTATTCGTGGTCGTCACCCTTCTTCGCAAGAAACGCCCTTATTGGGAGCTCTCAGGTTGGTTCTTCCACATTCTGTGTGACATTCCGACGCATACTGGCGAGTTCTTTCCAACGCCTGTGCTCTGGCCACTCGCCGACTGGAAATTTGACGGCTTCTCGTGGGGTCAGCCATGGTTTATCATTGCGAACTGGACAGCACTCATTCTAGTTCACATAGGCCTCACTCTCTGGAAACGTTCCAAGCAAAAAGCCGATTCTTCCTATGCGCCTCCCCAAGCGACGTCATGAGCTCCTAAAAACCTACGAGGAAGATGACACTCTCATTCCACTCACGGCAATCGGTAAGCGGAAACTTGAACAAGAACTCGTGCGACTCGAAGCGCGTGATCTGAAACAAGCGATTGAAGACGTGGCACGTACCGGCGCGTTCGGGGATCGCTCAGAAAACGCCGAGTATCAAGAAGCCAAGCACCGCCTGTCGCGTACTCATGCCCGTATCTTCTATCTGAAAGAACGCTTGAAACGTGTTGTGCTGATTCGGAAAACAAAAACCTCTGGCGAACGTGTTCAGCTTGGCTCAACCGTTACCGTCGAACTCAATCGCCAGACTCGCGTATACGAAATCGTTGGACCAAGTGAATCGAATCCAAGCCAAGGCCGAATCTCCCACCTCTCTCCTCTCGGCACCGCACTCCTTGGACATGGTGTTGGAGATATTGTTCACCTTGAGACACCAAACGGAATGCACGACTATACGATCACAGCGATTGCGTAGTAAAAACCCTCGATTGATTTCGAGGGTTTTTACTATCTAGCTAGATGATGAGGTGTTAGCGCAACGCCTTCACAATCGCGATGAGCACGACCGCACCCAACAACGCGACGAGGAAACTGTACAAGTTAAAGCCCGTAACACCCGTCTTGCCGATGAAGGACATGATCCACCCACCAAGCATCGCACCAATGATACCGACAACAATGTTGAGGAGCGATCCCTGCTGTCCATCTGTCTTCATGATAAGCGAAGCGATCCAACCAACAAGCGCACCAAATACGATCCAGAGGATGATACCCATATTGAGATATTTTAATCTGATTTAGACTTTCATTGTCTTCCAATCAGCTATTGTGTCAAGAATGTTTTCCACAAGTCGTTTCTATTTTGGCTCAACGTAGGTGATTTTTTCACGGAAGAAATTTTCTGCAAGATACGAACCATCTTCTTGTTCTGTGAGAAAAGAATACTGGAGCGGAATCTTTCCTTTTCCGTTCGGAATGTCGAGCATATAGCGCGGAAGCGCAATACCCGTCGTCGTTCCTTGTAGCTCTCGCATCAGTTCAATTCCTTCGTGAATGGGAACACGAAAATGACTCGTGCCACGCGCGAGATCAAGTTGATGAAGGTAGTACGGAACCACGCGCCGATTGGTAAGTGCTTTACACAACGTTCGCAGCGTTTCAACTGAATCATTCACCTTCCGTAAGAGAACACTTTGATTACGAACAACGACTCCCGCATTCACAAGCATTGCTAACGCTTGTGTGTTTGCTTCAGCCAGCTCCCGAGGATGATTGAAGTGGGTCACGATGATGAGCGGATGCGTGTCATCTACGAATCGTTGGAGGAGTTGAACCAGCGCAGGCGTTATTCGAGAGGGCAAATTCACGGGAACGCGCGAGTGAATGCGGATGCGCTGAACGCTCGGAACAGCTCTGAGCTTTTGCAGAAAGAGCCCTAGCTGAGCATCGACCAGGGTCAGTGGGTCGCCTCCTGTTAAAATGACTTCATCCACTTCTGAATGCGCCTGCAGGTAGTCGCAGATGCGATCAAAATCTGTTTCACTTGGACCAGGCGTGGCTTGTCCAGTCTTGAAACGACGGAAACAAAACCTACAATAGGCCGAACACGAGAACGAGGCGTACACGAGCACTCGATCAGGATACCGATGCGTAAGAAACGGAATCGGTGATTTCGTCTCGTCTCCAATTGGATCAACCAATTCTTCCGGCGTCACGCGAAGCTCCGCTTCTTGTGGCACCGTCATGAGCAGAATTGGATCGTTTGGGTTTGTAAAATCGATCAAGTTCAGCGTATGCGGCGTAATTGAAAGACGCATGTGCTTTAACGTCTCTTTGATGGCAGTGCGATTGGTGAGGGGGAAATGTATTTCAAGTTGTTCAACTGTACGAATACAGCGAGTCAGTTCTTGTTGCCAGAGCTCCATAAGAAAAACACAGTTACGACCCCTTGAGGGATCGACGAATAAAGAAAGATCACTCTGTGCTTATGGCCCACCGTTTTGTACAACGTGACGTCCGGCAAGCCTGCCCGTAGCCCAGGAAGCCTGTAAATTGAACCCGCCGGTAAATCCATCCACATCTAGAATCTCGCCCGCGAAGAACAGTCCGGGGCAATGTTTAGATTCCATGGTGCTAGGATTCACCTCTTTCAACTCAATGCCTCCTGCCGTGACAAATTCATCCCCTGCTCCACGCGCAACGACGTGTAGCGGAATTCGTTTCAACCATCCAACCAGCGTGAGCAGCTCTTTCTTAGAACATTCAGCTGCGTGCTTTTCAAGAGAGAGATTCACTTGTCGACAAGCAATTTCTAGCAGTGATTTAGCAACCAGCCCGGTCAACGCATTCGGCACATTCTTCTTTGAATTTTGTGCGATACGCTCATTTAACAGTGTAAGCAATTCCGTTTCAGGCAGATCTGGAAACAGGTCGATCGTGACATCCAGCGGCCTGGCCTGATCATACGCTTCAAACGCAACCAATCCAGACACAGCGAACACGGCCGGA
>CAYUCP010000005.1:20959-30510 GCA_964443315.1 uncultured Gammaproteobacteria bacterium | reverse complement strand
CTGCAAATGATGAATCGACCCGATCGTGACATTGCACAAGAAGCCGCGACGCTTGGTCAAAGCAAGCTCGTGTATGTCGTGGTGAATCAATATTGGTTTAAATCAGAACAACTCATTGAACGTTTAAAAGCCATCGCCGACCGAACGTGGAATGTCGAACGTGGAACGGCTTATATTTTCTTGTTTGATTTCACGACGTTCAGCAATTCCTCTCCCACTCGCTCTGGCGCATGACGCTGCCAAGCGGCAGTTGCTCGAGCTGACCAGATTGGACGTGGAAATGACGTCAATTGCTTCAATACAGCCAACCAATCAGAACTCGTTGAACCCTTCACAACTAACCCAGCCTCACCGATCGTTTCTGGAATCCCTCCTTTTGCTTGGCCAATCGCCGGAAGACCCCGTGCAAAGGCCTCCAGGATAACCGTTGGCTGATTTTCTTCGATTTGCGATGGAACAAGCAGAACGTCCGCTTCACGCATCGCTTGAAGAACGACATCTGAGGAGGATTCAGGTTGCACGGTGAGCGTAGATCCTGGAGCGCACTCACCCTTCGTTAACGCATCAGACTGCGCACCGATGATCTGCCAGGCAATCGGACGATTAGCTGTTTTCATGAGCTCTTTTAGGAGCTCAGAACCTTTGTCAGGTGTTACGCGACCAACAAATAACACCCGAAGCGGATCGTGCCAGTCGTATGACAGACCTGCTTCACCCTGTGGTGCTGGATTTGGGATAATTCGTTGCTCTACCCCCTCAAACCAGCCACGTCGTGTATGAGCTTCTAGTAACCACTTCGTTGGACTCACGACCGCGTCTGGCTTTTTAAAAACAATTCGTCGAATACAGGTTACAAGGCGCTGCAGGAATGTAATCGATGATTCATCTGAGAGCAGACCGAGCGGATGAAATAGCTGCACATCATGGAGTACGTGCACCCAGCGAAGGTTCTGGTGTGTTTTTGCAAAAAAAGCGCGCTGAATTCCTGACGGTGTGCGAAAACCAACCCCGGTTAGATTATGTGTAATCAACACGTCTGGCCGCCAGGCAACAATTTCGTCGGCTGCTGGATGCAGCCACACCAGATCTCGCAGATGAAACAGCGCGCGACGTAAAAACGAATACCCCGTCCATTCAAGCGACGCTGACCACACACGCACCTCGTGGCCAGCCGCCTGAAACAGCTCAACCTGGAGAGCAGCGATACGCCCCGCTCCACCTCGTGCGTGAGGTGGATAGGCATTCGTTAAGACAGCGATACGCATACAGAGTTATAGCCCTCAATTAACCGATCCACGTGCAGTTCTTGATCGTAACGACTTCTCACATACGCAACAGCCGCCTTGGAGTACTCTTCACGCTCTGCGGAAGAACGCGTGAGAACCAAACGCATACGTGACGCGAGCATAGCCACATCCCCAGGCGGCACCAACCAACCCGTTCGCCCTGGCTGTAACACAGAACGAACGCCCGGCAAATCGGAGGCGATCACCGGTGTCCCGCAGGCTTGCGCTTCGACCGCCACTAACCCAAATGCTTCCGATCGAGACGTCGAAGGGAAGAGCAACGCATCCGCTGAACGATACAATCGCGGCAAGTCTTCCACCGCACAGCGCGGAAGGAATTGAATCTGATTGGTAACACCAAGCTCCTTCACTAACGCTTCAAACTCTGGCTTAAGATCACCATCACCACGGATCGCAAGGTGCGCTTTTGGATCGTTCAAGGCAGCCAATGCACGAATTGCAACGGGCACTCCTTTAAACAAGTGCGCCCGATCGAGTCCCCCAACCATCAAAAAAATCGTTTTGTCTTCTGGAAGACCAACCTTGGCTCGCTCGCGCGGACCAGGCTGAAACAGCTTGAGGTCAATGCCGAATGGCAATTCAACAATTCGAGGATCGTGTCGCTTGATCAAACGACGAATCGAAGAGCTTTCTGCATAATCAAGCGAGGACACGAAAATCTTTTTCGGCTGACGCAAAAGCCATGGCTGCAGAATCCACCGATGCAGTCGCGCGATTGGTTCACGCCACCCGCCCATCACTCCATCCATATGAAACGTGATCACGACCGGTGTACGACGAGGCAGCGCGAGCAACCATTCCGCCGTTCCATAAAAAGGATAGTGCAAATGCACTACATCCCATGGTGTTTTCAGCACCTCTTGGAGGGAAAGCATGGCCGCGTTTCCCACTCTCCACACAGAGGGTAAGGCCCGTACCCCCGCTGGACGTGTCACGCCAGTCTCTCCTTGCATCATCTCAGGCGCCACCAAAAGGGCCTCATGACCACGCGCACGCAACTCTTCAACCTCGCGTAATGCAGACATCCCAATCCCTCCGACCTCTGGCGGAGCAAGACAGGCAACATGCAAGACGCGCAGCTTACTCATGCGGTTGTTCACTCGTCGTTTTTTCTGGCTCTTGCGCTGGCAGATGTCTCAGCGCTTCATGCCGAACCAATTCTGTAATGGATTTTTCCATCCGGTCATGCATCAAATGCAAGTGGAAAACCAGCAAAAGCAAGACAAACACCGCCACGTACATCACCAAGTCCACACCACGACCGATCCCAACTTTCTCTGCGAAGATCGTCGTAATGCGTGGCAACGAAATCACGATGCCCGCGCCCACCCACACAAATGTCCAGGCAATCGCCTCAAATGGACGTATCGCCTGCTTCGAGGCGCGATACCAGGTGAGAATAGTTGTCGCAGCGAGAGCGATCAGGAGAATATATTGAATACGCATAGCAAAAGATTAAGGATTCGCCTTTCGCTGCATTTCCCGTCGATTTAATTCTCTTTGTAACCGTTCTGCGAGCGCTGCCTGCTGAGATGTAAGCTCCACGTCATATCCATACACTGTTTCGCGAGGATTCGGAGCCTTCCCTAACTCCAGTAGATCACGCGTAAAACGAATCGCTTCACTCGTCTCTTCAGGCGTTGAGGCATGAGCCGCTCGACCTGACGCGACATCTGTCAGGTCCCCAAGAATTTTCGAGAAGCGCTGTTTTGAACCATCAAGCATCCAGGCCATCCCCAATCGATCTCGTTCTGCACTAAGCACTTCCATCAAATACGCCTTTTCGGCTTCGGTTTCATCCGTCACGGATGCAGCACTTAGTTCACGGTACCGTGCAACCATGCTTGATGGCATCTGTTGATTCACGAAACAGCCCCCCAAAATACCTTGGGCAACAATTCTAGCCATAGGTAGCGCAACCAACTCTTCGGGAGTGAGCGGTGGTTCAATCAACTCTTTCCGCTCCATTCCTCGCCCTTGGCTTTGATTTTGATGAGGAAGATCTACGCGTTGTGGGACTGGTTGTTCAAGCATACAAGATCAAGCTATTTACGAAAGGCGCCAACAAGTAATTGCCAGACAATCCGAATCGCCCCACCCCGCCACTGGCCCTTAGCCAACGTTTCCTTGGAGTAACGCACCTGAACCGGGACCTCTTTCCAACGGAAATGACGGGTTGTGAACTGCAAGATTTCCGAACAGTGCGCCATACGGTCCTGCTGAAAGTCGAGTTTATGACCCGCCTCTGCATGAAAGGCGCGCAACCCCGTCTGTGGATCGGTGACACGCGATGAGATGCCCAACACGAAGACATTGAAGAGCCGGATGCCATTCATCAGGATCCGACGCTTGAGCGGCATCCCTACCGCTTTAATTCCCATAAATCGTGATCCAAAGACCACATCTGCCTCCCCCGCCTTAATAGGAGCAAGCAGGGATGGAATATACGAAGGATCATGCTGACCGTCGGCATCGATGTGGACGATGCAGTCTGCACCCATTTTTAAGGCAGCTAACGTTCCCGTTTTGAGCGCCGCCCCTTGGCCACGATTGATTGCATGCTGCAACACGATCGCTCCGCCCTTGACCGCTTCTTCAGCCGTTCCATCGTGGGATCCGTCATCAACGACGATCACTTTTTCGACAAACGGCAAACAGGCCTCAACCGAGGCGCGGACCCGTGGAGTCTCTCGAAAAGCGGCAATAACGGCAAAAACACGCATGTGAGCCAGAATAGCCCGCCCGACCAACTCGTTCAAGCCGAGGCTTCTTTCTTTTGGGCCGGGCTCATCCGGTGTTCGTGCCACTGACGAGCCACCTCGTTTACGTCTTCGACGCCGACAATGGGCGTATCGCCTGGACATTCGTCACTTACTTGAGCAGAAGCTTGGTGCAGAATTCCAAGAGCAGCCGCGTGTTGACGTTTGCTGGTTTCAAGCGACACTTTGGCGCACGCTTCATCCACCACATCAAACGCCTTGTCCGGCAAAAAACGATCTTTTACGAATTTCATCGAGGCATCAACCGCTGCTTCAACCGTTTTCTTTGGAATACACACACCGTGGAACTTCTCGTAGGAAGGCTTCGCCCCATCGACAATCGCGACTGCTGTGTCGCGCGATGGCTCCTCAACCAAGACCGGCTGGAAACGACGATCAATCGCCCCATCTGGCTTCAAATACTCTTCATACTCACGCCACGTCGTTGCACCGACCACCTGCAAATCTCCACGTGAAAGTGCCGGCTTCAAAATATCCGCCAAGTCGAGCGAGCCTTCGCTACCTCGAGCCTGCTCGATCATGTGCAGCTCGTCGATGAACAGAATCACTTCACGTTCACGCTGCTCAAGCGATTGCAAGAGCCCGCGCAAGCGACTTTCGAGTTCGCCACGATACTTGGTACCAGCCATCAAATCACCCAAGTTCAAGGCTAATATGCGTTTTCCTTTGAATTGATCTGGAACATCGCCAGCGATAATGCGTTGCGCGAGCCCTTCCATCACCGCCGTCTTTCCGACACCGGGCTCCCCGATTAATAATGGATTATTTTTTGATTTACGCGCGATGACATGAATGACGCGTTCAATTGCTTCGTCCATTCCAACCACGTGAGGCAATTTCCCGCGCTTCGCTAAATCGGTGAGATCGGTTGTGAACGACCCCTCTTTCGCTTCTGGCTTCTTGCGTTGAGACAAAAACAAATACCCTCCAAACAAGAGGATGAAGAAAATGACAGCAAGAACAGCGGGAGAAGGAGCACCAGAAGGGACGGCCATAAGGAACAAGAGAAAATTAAGAATCTTCGGTTGGAGATGTTTTCTGCTCTTCAACGATTGGGACCGACTGATCGCGTTGAGGCGCGTTCGCTCTGCCATCTTGGTAGACAGAACTAGCCACAAACACCATCGCCGCAACGGCAAAGCCGCCAAAAAGCGTAAATCCAACCATCGTTTTATTGATAGTAGTCGTCGAAACGTGCGTCAGTGTAGCCATAGAAGAAAACGATCAAGTTGGGGGCATCGTAGCATTTGACCACGTTTACGGCTATCTACTAAGCAGATGCCTCTATGTCGTCAGCCTTAGGTTCTCCGGAAGCTCAAGAGCGACTTATGTGACATCGTATATTCGATCGTTCGCTTCAACCCATCATCAAGGGTCACAAGTGGAATCCAGCCTAACGTATCTTTCGACTTGGTCATGCTTGGCAAACCGAGCTGAGACATGAAGAGGAGTGGTGGCTTGAAGGTAATCTTGGATGTTGAACCCGTCATTTCAATAATACGTTGCGCAACATCGATGAGTGGCACATCTACATCACTTCCGATGTTTACCACCTGCACGTCTGGCGATGCGTTCATGAGTTTGATCACGCCATCCACTACATCGCTGACATACACAAACGAGGTACGGAATGTCTCGTCACCGTAGAGCTCGAGATCCTTTCCATCCAATGCATCCGTAATAAAGTCAGAAATCATTTGCCCATCATACAGCGGCATGCGCGGACCATAAGTGCGGAAAATGCGCGCGATACGCACGTCAATCCCGTGAACATTCTTGTAGGTTGTGCAACATGATTCTGCAAAGCGCTTTCCTTCGTCATAGCAGGCGCGTGGTGAAAGAAGGTCAGACGTACCAAACTCCGTCTCAACAAACACGTGGGCATCCGCTGGACGTGGCCCATAGATCACGGCACTCGACGCAAAGACCACTTTCGATCGGTAACGCACGGCCAGATCCAGTGCATGTTTTATCCCAAGAGAGTTCGCATATAGCGTCTGCATGCGATACTGGTCGAACTTCTTTGGACTCGTTGGGCAAGCCAAGTGATAGATTTCTTGAATCCCTTGGAATTTCACCCTAAAACGCGCGAGCTCTGGAAACTGCTCCGGATCGAACGGGGTGTTGATGTCATGGCGAATGAACTCAAAGTCCGGATGCTTCAACAAGTGATTGATATTTTCCACATCACTTGTCGTGAAGTTATCCAAACAGATCACGCGTGCATCTTGGAGCAGACGCTCGCACAAGTGGGAGCCGATAAACCCAGCACCACCTGTGACGAGGATGTTCTTTTTTTCAAAGACAGGAGCTTCAGGCATAGGATTAGGAGTGATAGACGCCAATTTGCTGGCGATGAGAACGAGCGAAATCAATCATTTTGGTAAGGCCTTCTTCCAAGCGAACGAGCGGGACCCAATGCAATAAGGTTCGCGCACGCTGGAGATCTGGTAACGGTGCTTCAACCCAGCCACGATCTTCTGGAGGTTCAAATCGGACACGCGAACTACTTCCGGTGAGACGAATGATTTTTTCTGCGACCTCAGCGAGCGTCAGATCGTGATCTGAACCAAGGTTCACGACGGTGACGTCCATGGCCGTACCCATGTGCCGTACGAGTCCATCGATCATATCGTTGACAAAGCAGAGCGACACACGCCCACTCTCTGGCGTACGAATCACAATATCCTGCCCATCCAGCGCATTCATGATCATGTCTGGGAGCAAATGGCCGTCACTAATCTTCATACGCGGACCATAAGTGCGGAAAATGCGAGAGATCTTTACATCAAGGCCGTAGACGTCAGCGTAGGTGTAGAGCACTGCTTCGCCAAAGCGCTTTCCTTCGTCATACGCCCCATGCGAAGTGAGATGGTCGATGGTACATGGAGCTTCTTCACGCACATAGGGTGACTCCGCCCGACGAGGCCCATACAACACAGATGAAGACGCGTAGAGCACTTTCGACTTGTAGCGGACAGCCAAATCCAACACATGCTTCAACCCAATCGAGTTCGTTAAAATGGTGGCGATCCGGAACTGCTCGTAGTGCGCTTTCGAAATGGGGCAGGCTAAGTGATAGATTTCTTGAATCCCCTGCACCGACAACTTGAATCGTTCCAGCTCTTTGAGCTGTTCCAAGTGCAATGGCTGCGTGATGTCATGGTTCACGAATTCAAACGATGGGTGCTGTAACAAGGTTTCGATGTTGCGCGGCGTGCTACTCGAGAAGTTATCAATACAAATCACGTTGGCATCTTTGACCAACGTTTCGCAGAGCTGAGACCCCAAGAATCCGGCACCACCCGTAACTAAAATATTCTTACGTTCAAAAGGAGCAGAAGGCATACAATTCTGGCTCAGTATACCATAAGGATAGCGTAAGCTGGGGTGTACAAACCCTCATCTCGTCCAAAAACTCGCAATAATAACAATTCTCATCGCGCTGCGATGGTCT
Source organism: uncultured Gammaproteobacteria bacterium (assembly GCA_964443315.1). Classification (GTDB taxonomy): domain Bacteria; phylum Patescibacteriota; class Patescibacteriia; order 2-12-FULL-60-25; family 2-12-FULL-60-25; genus JAGOTP01. Next base: position 22,966 of record CAYUCP010000005.1, on the reverse strand, counting down.
TAATCGCATTGCTCAGACAGTTTGGACTCATTCGGGCTTATACACCCCAGCTTACTTACTTCTTATTTATTTGTAACTTTGCCAGCCTTGTCGATTTCCCATGATTGCTTGGTCTTCGCGTCGGTAAAGACGTACCGCTTGCGCTTCGCATTCCAGACAAGGCGATCTTTTGTCTCTTTGTTCTGTAGTGGCAACCAGCGTTTCAAGAAGTAGTTATCCTTTTCTTTCACGATAACAGCCGCAACCGGTTGCGCATCGCGCACTCCCCACATCTTCCAAAGTGGTTTTGGCGCAATCAACCACCGAATCGTCGTCTCAGGCGTTCGATAGTAGAAAGACGTTGCCGTTGGCGATTCTTCTGTCGAAATTGGGGTCATGGCTGATGCATCCGTTGGAGGAATGGCCGCAATAGATGGCGTCGTTGTGGCTCTTCCAAAGGTGAGCGCCGCTTGAAGTGCTTTCAATGCATTCAACCGACCTGTTCCCATTTTTTGCTTTTCGGATGGTTTGAGCGAGCCTTCAATATCGTCTGTTGTTGACGTGAGTAGCTGGTGTAGTTGGTTCACCGTCAGATCTGGGCGTACGGCCTTCAACAAACTTGCGACTCCACTCACGAGCGGCGCCGCCAAGCTCGTTCCTGTCATCCCCTCAAGATAGCGCTCTGCTGGACGCGAACCTTCTTCCTTACGTGGATAGCTCGGACGCGCACCGAACAAGTCGAAACCTGGTGCAGACAAATCTGTACAACGCATCCCAAAATTCGCGTACTCCGCATGCTGATCAAGTGAATCCGTTCCACTTACGCCAACTACGTTGTTCGCTTGCTGATCAAAACAGACAGGGTACACCGGTTGACGATCGATATCTCGCCCAGCCTGAGTTGTCCCATTTCCTGTCGCCGCAACCACCAACACACCCGCGTCACGTGCGCGCTTAATCATTTCGTCCAATTCTTGACTATCGTCGAACCCTGCCAAGCTTAGGTTGATAATCGACACTCCTTGGTTTACCGCGTAGCGAATTGCTTTCAACACATTCGGGATCGTTCCAAAGCCATCTCCGTCGAGCGCGTTCAACGGCATGATCTTGACCGATTGATTCACCCCAACCATCCCAACATGATCCGCCGCACGCGCCCCAATCAGGGAGGCAACGAAGGTCCCGTGACTCCAAGCTTCTTCCAGCTGGTTACGGATCTCTTGCGGTCGAACATCATTTGAGTTTTTTACAAAGTTCCAGCCATGAACATCATCCACAAAACCGTTTTGGTCATCGTCTATCCCATTCCCAGCCACTTCTCGCGGATTGGTCCAAATCGCGTCTTTTAGATCAGGGTGAGTAATATCCACTCCCGCATCAATAACAGCGACCGTTACTTCTCCCAGCGTATTTGGAAGCGCCTTCCACGCCTCTGGTGCCTGAATTTGGCGTAAATACCACTGTTTTTTCCAGTAAGGATTCGCATCCGTTGGAACGACAAAGGTCGCGGCATGGACCGGAATTGCCGAAAGAAGCGCTAAACCAAGCGCTAAACCACTGATGATCCGAACAGAAGGAACAAACCGCATAGTATAGACAATATTTTCTGATCCAGCGTACAGTATTCCCGACAAACGGGCCACCGGCTTTCTGTATGCGCAAACGTCACCAACACGCGAAGCGGACCCTCCTCATGATTGGGGACTTTTTGGTCTTCGAATTGTCCTTGATTTTGAGTTTAGCTGGGCGCTATGGCTCCATCCGCGAGGCCGACCTTGAGGCCCACCTCATTCCATTTAGCATCGTCTTTCTCCTTTGGATGGCTGGGCTCTACGCAGCTGGGCTCTATAATCTTACGCTCCTACGTAATCCGCTCCGCATCTTCCGCTCATTTGCAGAAGGCATGATTGGCAACTTGCTTGTTGGACTTGCCTTCTTCTATTTAATTCCTGGTTTCGGCATCGCGCCTCGTACGAACTTGTTCTTAATTTTCACGCTCGGACTCCTTCTCGGCTACGCGTGGCGCTT
>CAYUCP010000005.1:0-20859 GCA_964443315.1 uncultured Gammaproteobacteria bacterium | reverse complement strand
AGCTTGATTGACCGTGCCGAAATCGAAGAACTCACAACCGGTCGCATTCCCCTCCGCTTTGTCACCGATCGCTGGTTCCTCACGCACATTCGCGAAGGTGAAAAGAACTGGTACGAAACCGTAAAACGATATTTCGACATCTTGCTGGCCATTCCGTTTGGCCTGGTGACGCTGGTTCTCATGCCATTCTTGGCACTCGCGGTACGCATCAGCTCACCTGGACCGGTCTTCTACAACCAGGTTCGCGTTGGCTTTCAAGGCAAACCGATTCGTATTTGGAAATTACGCACCATGCGTACGGACGCGGAAGCCCAAGGCCCACAATTCACCTCGAACACCAAAACCGATCCGCGCATCACGAAGATCGGTCGTCTGCTTCGCCAGCTCCGCCTGGATGAATTGCCTCAAATTTGGAACGTACTGCGCGGCGATTTGTCGTTCGTTGGCCCACGTCCAGAACGTCCAGAATTCGTTGAACCCCTCATCGCGAAGATGCCGTACTACGCGCTCCGTCATCTCACGCGCCCAGGTCTCACTGGTTGGGCGCAGGTCATGTGGCTCACCCCAACGGCCAATTTGGATGACAACCTCATCAAGCTTCAATACGACTTGCACTACATCAAGCATCGCTCGTTTGCGTTGGATGCAGCCATTTTACTCAAGACGATCGGGATTGTGATCCGTCGTCAGGGCACCTAACATGGACGGCCTTCTTTTGGTAGATAAGCCCGTTGGGTGCACGTCGCATGATATCGTAGCTCGTGTACGTCGCGCGCTAAACATCCGTGCGGTCGGACACGCGGGAACGCTCGATCCTTTCGCGACTGGATTGTTGATTCTTGGGATTGGAAAAGGCACAAAAGCGCTCACAGCCTTGGTCGGTGCAGACAAAAAGTACGACGTGACAATCAAACTAGGCGAACGAACGGAGACATTTGACTCAGAAGGCGTCGTGACAGAGGCGATGAAACCCGATCTCGCTCCTCCAACACGCGAAACGATTCAAACAGCACTTCTCCCATTCACAGGAACCTTTTCACAGAAAGCACCTCTCTATTCCGCTAAAAAATTGAATGGAGTTCCGCTATACAAACTCGCCCGCGCTGGTGAGGCTACGGAAGATCTTCGTCCCTCAAAAGAAGTCACGATTTTCTCGTTGGAGATCCTCTCTTATCAATGGCCACTCCTCGAGCTAGCCGTTCACTGCTCCTCAGGAACCTACATTCGCTCCCTAGCAGATGACTTAGGGGAAGCGCTTAACACCTACGGCCATGCGGTCCAACTTCGTCGCACGATGATTGGCGAGAGACACGTGAAAAATGCTCTTTCTGGAGACACCTTAACCACTGAGCTAATCCAAGCAGCCCTTATTCCGCTTGCGAAGGTAGAGCCTACATCTTTGTAGGCCAGCCATGCTCTGCAGCGTAGAGCTTGATAACAGCAAGGAAGCTCTCCCCGTATTGTTCGAGCTTTGTTTGGCCGATTCCAAAGATTCTTGGCAGCTCTTGAGGCGTACGCGGCCAACGACTGGCGAGATCAGCCAATGTACGATCGCCAAAGATTACGTACGGTGGAACGCCTTTTTCTTTTGCTAACCGCAGACGATGGACACGTAACGCTTCGAATAAGCCTGGATGGTATTCCCCAACCTCTGCCACCGCTTTAGACAAGATAACCTCCTCCACTTGTGGAACACACACATCGCACGAGCCACACGAAAGCTCGTTTCGTGTCTCGCCAAAATAATTTAATAAAAACTTGCGGCGACACGTGGGGAGCGCTCCATAATCAACCATCTGCCTAAGCTGTTCGTACGCGCGCATCTTTTCTTGCGCGGTTTGCATCTCGCGGATGAACATCTCTTGCTTCACACGATCACCGGCGGAATAGAACAACAAACATTCGCTAGGTAGTCCATCACGACCAGCGCGCCCTGTTTCTTGATAGTAGCCTTCGACAGACTTTGGTAGATCCATGTGGACGACCAACCGCACATCCGGCTTATCGATCCCCATCCCAAAGGCGATCGTTGCCGCAATGATCGGCACTTCATCACGAATAAATCGATCCTGAACCCGCGCACGCTCTTCCGGCGAAAGACCCGCATGGTAGGCGGCTGCTTTGATGCCGTTCAATTGAAGTTTGTCCGCGATCTGCTCCGTGCTTTTACGCGAGAAGCAATAGATAATCACCGCCTGATTTGGTCGACGACGAAGCTCGTGCAGCAGCCGGTCAAACGACTGCTTCTTTGGAACAACTTTATAGAACAAATTCGGACGATTGAAACTCGATTGAAAAATTTTTCCTTGGCGGAACTTGAGCTGGGTTAAAATATCCTGTTTTACACGTGGATTCGCCGTCGCTGTCAGCGCCACCATTGGTGCCTGCGGATAGAGCTCACGTAACGCATTTAGTTGGCGATATTCCGGACGAAAATCATGTCCCCATTCAGAAATACAGTGCGCTTCATCAATCGCGAGCAAACACACCGGGAGCTTTAGCAAATCAGCGCGTGTTTGAAGAAACGGCACTCGTTCAGGGGCGATATAGAGCAGCTTAATCTTCCCCATAAGCGCCTCACGCCAAATGCGCTCCGCTTCGTATGCCGGCAATGAGCTATTGATATACGCCGCCACCACACCGTTCGCGACCAGTGAGTCCACCTGATCCTTCATAAGGGCGATGAGCGGCGAGATCACAAGCGTGAGCCCCTGCATAGCCAATGCAGGTAATTGAAAACACAACGACTTTCCCCCACCCGTTGGCATAAGGACAAGCGTATCCTTCCCCGACATGACATGTTCAATCACCTCACGCTGAAGCGGCCGGAAATCAGAGTACCCAAAGAACGTTTTCAGAAGTTGCTGCATACCTTCTTCTACACCGTTGTCAGAAGTTGGAACAGGGGTCAAGATGGAATGGCTATGAATGCTTCCGAACTTTTTGTCCGTTCGCTTGAAACTGAGGGGGTAAAGTACATTTTTGGGGTTCCGGGAGAAGAAAACCTGCATTTCCTAGAAGCCGTACGCACATCTTCGATTACAATGGTTACCACGCGCCATGAACAGTCCGCCGCGTTTATGGCCGCAACGTTTGGACGCTTAACTGGCAAAACCGGAGTCGCTCTTTCAACGCTTGGCCCTGGCGCCACCAACTTCGTAACCGCTTCTGCCTATGCGCAGCTTGGTGGGATGCCGATGCTCATGATCACCGGTCAAAAACCGATCTGGAAAAGCAAGCAGGGTGCTTTTCAGATTGTGAACACCGTCGACATGATGCGACCCGTCACGAAGTTCACGAAACAGATCATCAATGGCGACTCGGTGGCCGCCTCTGTACGCGAAGCCTTCCGACAAGCTGAGGAAGAACGACCAGGTGCGGTTCACCTGGAACTACCAGAAGACGTGGCCGTCGATAAAACAGACGTTGAGCCATTCGAAGTAAAGCGCGTACGCCGCCCCATCGCGGAAGGCAAAGCGATTGCCGAAGCGGTACGCATGATTGAAGCCGCTAAACGGCCACTCCTTTTGATTGGCGCGGGAGCAAATCGCAAGCTAACAGCCAAAATGTTGCGCGAGTTCGTGGATGCGACCGGTATCCCCTTCTTCAACACCCAAATGGGCAAAGGCGTAATCGATGAACGACATCCGCTGTTTATCGGCACAGCCGCGCTCTCTGCTGGTGACTACATCCACTGTGCTGTTGATGCCGCTGACCTCATTATCAACATCGGCCACGACGTCGTTGAAAAGCCACCGTTCATCATGAAGCGTGGTGGTCAGCAAGTGATTCACCTGAACTTCTGCTCGGCTCGCGTTGATCAAATCTATTTCCCACAACTTGAGGTGATTGGCGACATCGCGAACGCCATTTGGCAGATAAAAGAACAGATCAAGAAACAAGATCACTGGAACTTCTCGCCCATGCTACGCGCACGTGAAAAACTCTTCACACACATCGCCGAATGCGACCAAGACACGGCGTTCCCCATCAAGCCACAGCGCGTCGTACGCTTGATCCGTGATGCCATACCATCGGATGGCATCGTTTGTCTCGACAACGGCATGTACAAGCTGTGGTTTGCACGCCACTACCAAGCCCATGCACCGAACACACTTCTCCTCGACAATGCGCTTGCAACGATGGGGGCAGGCCTTCCATCTGCGATGGCAGCTGCCATACTCTACCCAGAGCGCAAAGTCATAGCCATCTGTGGCGATGGCGGCTTCATGATGAACTCACAAGAACTCGAGACCGCTGTTCGCCTCAGTCTTCACTTGGTCATCGTCATCTTAAACGACAACGGCTACGGCATGATTCAATGGAAACAGTCCGGCATGAACCTTCCTGACTTTGGCTTGAACTTCAAGAATCCAGACTTCGTGAAGTATGCAGAAGCGTACGGCGCGCATGGAGTTCGTGCAGAGAAAACCGAAGACGTTCCAGCGATTCTCGAGAGCGCACTCAATACGCCAGGCGTACACCTCATCGAGCTCCCAGTTGATTATAGTGAAAATGATCGTGTGTTAAACAAGGAATTGAAGCAAATTGTTTGTTGATTCACGTAAGGGTTTGGATGGGGAATAGCCTTTGAGGGGACTTGTCCAAGCGACGGCGCAGGACACGAGCAAGTTTTCAGCAGAAAACGCCGCGTACCCTGAAGAGGCTATTCCCCATCCAAACACCCCTCTCTATGCCACTCACTTCTAAAAACCCAACGACAGAAGAAGTCTTCGCCACGTTTCCAGAACTCACGGATGAACAGCTTGCTGCGAAACTCACTTTAGCCGAAGCAACCTTCAAAGTGTGGGGCCAAACTCCGTTGGAAGAACGTCTCGCGCCCATGAAGCGATTGAGTATCCTGTTTCGTGAACGAGCTCAAGAACTTGGAAAACTCGCCACGCTCGAAATGGGTAAACCGATCACACAAGCCATCGCGGAAGTTGAAAAGTGCAGTTTGGCCTGTGATTACTACGTTGAGCAAGCAGAACAGATTTTGGCGCCGCAGTCGATCAAAAGCGATGCGTCGGAAAGCTTCGTGCGGTTCGACCCGATTGGCGTACTGCTCGCTGTTATGCCGTGGAACTTCCCGTACTGGCAGGTCATGCGCTTTGCAGGACCAGCGCTTGCAGCAGGAAACGTTGGAGTCTTGAAACATGCCTCGAACGTTCCGCAATGTGCCGCTGCGTTTGAAAAGCTATTCTTAGAAGCTGGCTTCCCTGAAGGCGCCTTTCAGAACCTCCCTATTGGCTCAGCTAAAGTTGAACAAGTCATTCGTCATCCCGCTGTTCAAGGAATTGCCCTCACGGGAAGTGAAACGGCCGGTAGTAAAGTCGCCGCTCTCGCTGGCTCACTCATCAAAAAGACGGTGCTTGAGCTCGGCGGCAGTGATCCCTTCATCGTTCTCGATGACGCTGACATTCCATACGCCGCAGAAGTCGCCGCCAAAGCGCGTCTCCAGAACAACGGCCAGAGCTGTATCGCCGCGAAACGCTTTATCGTCGTCGAAGCAGTCTACGACCAATTCTTAGAGCTCTTCAAACAAAAGGTCGAGGCCTCCATTGTTGGCGACCCTCTTGATCCAGCAACTACGGTCGGTCCGCTCGCAAGCGAAGGCGGTCTCCAAGAGATCGAAACGCAAGTCGCTGATTCCGTTGGCAAAGGGGCGCGTCTCGTTACTGGTGGATCTCGTGTTGGCACGGCTGGTTACTTCTACGCTCCAACTATCATCGCGGATGTTCAGCCTGGTATGCCAGCGTACGAAGAGGAGCTGTTTGGCCCGGTCGCGATCGTGATTCGCGCCAAAGACACAGAGGATGCCATTCGCCTCGCGAACGACAATCGCTTTGGCCTCGGCTCATCGCTTTGGACACAGAACACTGATCTCGCAAAGCAACTCGCGCCGCGCATTCGCGCTGGCTGCGTCTTCGTAAATGGCCTAGTGAAATCTGACCCTCGCCTTCCTTTTGGTGGAACAGGCGTCTCTGGCTATGGTCGTGAGCTCTCCTCATGGGGCTTATATGAATTTATGAACGTCAAGACGGTCTGGATAAAGTAAAACCTTAGAAATCCTCTAAATCTTCACAAAATTCAGCGTTCGTGGTACCGTCCGGGCACCCGGAAGTTGTCACAGACTTATTACAATCCGTATAGATCCCCTGTTTCAGGGGTTGGACTATGCCTTGGAAGACTCTTTATCCATTTCTTAGCATCATTATTGGGGTTGGGATCGGTATCACGGTCGGTGTTTTGATCGCTCGCGAATGGGCCAAGCGCCTGCGCGAAAAAGAACAGAAAGACGCTGAAAATCGCATTAAGCAAGCGGAGGTCAAAGAACAGGAGGTTTTACAGCGTGCCAAAGAAAAAGCCATCAAAATTTTGGAAGATGCACGCCTTGAAGAAAAGCGTGCGCTTGAGCAACTCAAAAAAGATCAGACTGGCTTGATCGAGCGTGAAGAAGCCTTTGCAAAAAAGCTGTTAGAGATTGATACCTCTCGCCAAGAAGTCGAGAGGCTTAAGCAACAAACAGAGGATGCGCGCAAAGAGGTAGACGCACAGCGTATGAAAGCCGCTGAGCTTTTGGAAAGCACTGCTGGCATGAACAAAGAGCAGGCGCTTGAATCGCTTTTGAAGAAGATCGAGGAAGAACAGCAAGAAATCTTGCTCAGCCGTTTACGTAAAGTTGAGGAGATGACGGCAGATGAGGTTGATAAAAAAGCCAAGAACCTGCTCGCCTTGTCGATTCAACGTCAGGCCTCTTCACACGTCGCCGAAACGACGACGAGCTACGTAGAACTACCAAATGACGAAATGAAGGGCCGTATTATTGGTCGCGAAGGTCGTAATATCAAAGCCCTCGAATTGCTGACGGGCTGTGAATTCATCGTCGATGATACGCCGGGCATGGTGACGATTTCTGGTTTTTCCCCCATTCGTCGTCAGATCGCTAAACGCGCCCTCGAAAAACTCATCACCGACGGCCGCATTCAACCAAGCCGTATCGAAGAGACGATCGATGAGGCTAAACGCGATCTTGCCGTTGATATTCGCAAAGCCGGTGAGAACGCCCTGTTCGAACTCGGTATCCCGATGGCCGGTATCGATCCGAAGTTGATTCAGATTCTTGGACGTCTCCGCTATCGCACGAGCTACGGTCAAAACGCGCTCATGCACTCGATGGAAGTGGCGAACCTCTCCGCCATCCTCGCGGAAGAGCTGGGCGCGGATGTGATGGTCTGTAAAAAAGGCGGCTTGCTTCATGATCTCGGCAAAGCCGTCGACCACGACATGCAAGGCAGTCACCCAGAACTCGGCTACCGCATTTTGAAGAAGTTCGGTTTCCCAGAAGAAATCTGCTACCAGTCCATCGGCCACCACGAAGACAAACCAAAGACGCTCGAGGCGATCATCGTGAAAGCCGCTGACGCCATCTCCGGCGCCCGCCCAGGCGCTCGCAAGGATAACCTAGAGCTCTACGTAAAGCGCCTCGAAGACCTCGAAAACGCCGCCACCCGCTTCCCAGGCGTCGAAAAAGCCTACGCTATCCAAGCTGGTCGTGAAATTCGCGTGTTCGTTAACCCACAGACAATTAACGACCTAGACGCCTACGAACTCGCCAAAAAGATCGCCACAACAATTGAGGCCGAACTCAAGCACCCAGGCGAAGTCCGCGTGACCCTTATCCGCGAAACGCGTGTTATCGAGTACGCCCGCTAGGCCTTAGGCATAGTTGGTAGGAGGAATGTTTCTGAGTACTCGAGCACTGTTTGAGCCTTAGTGAGCGGAGCGAACGACACAAACCAGACGCCTTAGCTCCACAGCGCGAGTTGCGCAGAGTACGAAGGAATATTCCTCCTACCAACCCCCAGTTTGCGTAGTTTCAGCGAAAAATGGTACCATCTTTCCATCTAACTCTTTCACTCTTGTCCCCTTAATTACTATGGACTCACTCAAGGTCAATAAGAACGAGCTTGCCCATCGCATCTCTGAGAAGGTTGGTGTCACCAAAAAGCAGGCAGAAGACATGCTCGAGGCCTTTGTCGACATTGTCACAACGACGTTGAAGTCAGGTGGCGAAGTCACGATTGCTGGATTCGGCGCCTTCCTCTCGAAGACCCGCAAGCCACGCACCGGTGTGAATCCACAGTCTCCTCAAGAGAAGATCCAGATCCCAGCCGTCACGGTTCCAAAGTTCAAAGCTGGTAAGGGATTGAAGGATGCCTTGAAGGGAGTAAACAACGAACCAGCCGCGTAAAGCTAATGTTCGTAAAAAGAGAGCCGCGAGGCTCTCTTTTTGTTTTAAACGCACGAAGAAACAAACGCTGAACGCTGCGAGCGGGAAGCTCCTTCACTCGCTCTCAAGTCGCTTCGCTAAATCCACTGCTCGCGAGTTCAGGAGCTTCCCGCTCTCCGCTTACGATTGGAAGAGCTCTTTCACTCCTGTCACGACTTCACTGAGAGGAATACTCTTCGCTTCCGTAGCAGCACGCTCTTTCCATTCAACGACACCCTCTTTCAACATGCGCTCAGACACGACGAGGCGAAGTGGCAGACCGATCAAATCGGCGTTCGCGAACTTTTCACCCGGAGAACTATCAGCGCGGTCATCCCATAGGACATCAAAGCCGGCGGCAGTGAGTTGTTGGTAGAGATCATTCGCCGTCGTATCGATCTGCGCTTGAACCGCTTCATCCTTTGAGCGAAGAGAGACCAACGAAACATGGAATGGCGTGACGGACTTTGGCCAGACGATTCCCTTGTCATCGTGATGCGTTTCAACGATGGCGCCAACTAAGCGACTTGTTCCAATTCCATAGCAACCCATCAACACGCGCTGCTGCTCCCCTTTCTCATTCATAAAGTTGAATCCGAACGCATCCGTGTACTTGGTTCCAAGATCGAAGATATTCCCAACTTCAACCCCTTTCATTTGCGCAAGCGAACCACCGCACTTTGGACAAATATCCCCAACCTTATGAGTAGCAACTTCGCTGTTCTGGCCGAATTCACACTTCTCACACGCGATCAGCACGTCTTCGCCCGCGTCGGTGAGCGCTTGAAATTCGTGCGACATGTTCTCTGTAAACACGCCGCCACTCGCCTGAACAACTTTCACATCCAAGCCACAGCGCTTGTAGGCTTTGACGTACGCTTCGAGTGCGCGATTGTAGAAGGACGACAAATCTTCCTGCGTCGTGTGGAAGCTATACATGTCCTTCATGCGGAATTCACGACCACGTAAGACGCCGGACTTGGCGCGCAATTCGTCACGGAACTTGGTGTTAATCTGGTAGGTTGCAAATGGGAGTTCTTTGTAGGAGCGCACAAACTTTTGCGCGAGCGGTGTTACGACTTCTTCATGCGTACAGCCAAGCGCATATTCTTTGTCTGTTTGCGACTTGAGCTTGAACAGCACGTCGACCCCTTCCCAACGATTGGTGGTTTCCCAGTATTCTTTTGGCTGGAGCGAGGGCATGAAAATTTCTTGCGCACCAAGGGCATCCATTTCTTCACGCACGATCTGTTCGACCTTACGCAGGGTACGAAGACCAAGCGGCAACCAGGTATAAACACCGGCCATCTCCTGGTCGACAAAACCGGCCTGCGTCAGCAAACGGGCGTTGATCGATTCATTATCCTGAGAGACATTCTTTTGAGTCTTCGAAAAAAGCTGGGAATAGCGCATAAGCTTCCCGTAGAGTAGCGGGAGACTTGGCGGTATGCAAATAGTAAATCCCCTTTTAAATGACTTAGCGCCCGCGTTCGTGATCCAGGGTCCCGTGAGGGTACCGCCGGTATCGACGAACGCAGGCGCGTTGTCTCGAGGCGAGAAGGCCGATCGAGATGAGAGTCCTTTCTTGTGTTGGTGAGAGGGTGAAGAAGCGGGTTGGCGCAGAGGGCGAGCGTCAGGGCATGACGCAGCCCTGGTTCCAGCACTGCTGCATGCTCCAGGTGGGCTGGCCGGTCCCGACGACGTAGCCGATGGGACGGCTCGGGTTCTGGTACGCGGCGACCGGCGGAGCGGCTCCGGCGGCGATCGCCTGCGCATTGGCCTGCGCAGCCATCGGCGTCTGGTTCCAGCCGCCGACCACCCCGTTGGGGGTGACGACCGGACCGCCCACGAACCCGGGCTGGACGTTCATGGGCTGGTTCCAGCCACCGCCGTTGCCGACGAAGCCGGGACCCCACGAGCGGCCGAAGCCACCGTTCCCCCAGCCGCCGCCATACATCGGACCGCTGGGGACGATGCAGCCGGCGAAGGCGAGCGAGGCGATGATGGCGACTGTGGCACGGGTGAGGAAGCGCTTCATGAGAGGCCGTGTACTTTCTCCCCACATAGACCGGTGAGGACGGTTTCGAACACTGTCAGTCGGGAGGTGAATGATCAACGGAGCGTGTTAATACAGTAGCATATTTTATTAAAATTGTCAACCTTGAACTGAACAAAAATTCGCTCGTTTTTTAGCCAAAAATATGCACAAATTTCTCTTTCGTGCTGAATGCTTGAGTGCTAAACTCACCGTCTATGGTTGTCCATCCAAACTCCTCTCCAACGTGGCAGTCGTTTCGTCAGACGTTTGATCAACAATTAGCCGACACACTCACCAAAGATTGTTCGCGACTCCCCCTCCAGCAAGATGCGTTTCTTCAAGAATTATTTCGTCATGTGCAGCTGCTTGCCCAACAAGGAAAGCGTGTGCGTCCCTTTGTCGCTTCACTCGCCTACGAAGCAGCTGGCGGAAACACCGAGCAACAGCCTTGGACAGCCTGGGTTGGAATCGAATTGATTCACTTGTTCGTTTTGATTCACGATGACTTGATCGATCAGGGAAAGCTCCGCCACAACGCAGAGACCGTTCAAACCCTCGTCGCGCGGCGACTTCAAGAATTAGAACGCAATGGTCGCCACTCACGCATCGCCGACTCACAAGCACTACTCGTTGGCGATATGGTCCACACCTGGGCTATGAAGCATCTGGCCGAAGCCGCGCGAGAATCCAGCACACGCGCTCGTGCGTCAGAGATCTTGTTTCAGCTGTTAGAGGAAGTGATCATCGGCCAGTCACTTGATGTGGACCTCACGAGTCGCTCTGAACAGCCATACGAACTCATCGAGCAAAACATGCTATTGAAGACTGCTCGTTACACCTTCGTTCGACCGATGCAGTTGGGCGCAGCACTCAGCGGTAATGCCTCGGATGAACTTCTTCGCTTCTGCCAAGAGTTCGGTGATTCGCTTGGCCTGGCTTTTCAGTTGCAAGATGATTGGTTCGACTTGATTGCGAGCGAACAACGTACCGGAAAGGCTGGCTGTCGTGACTTGGAAGAGGCCCAACAAACCTTCTTCACCTGCTTCATTCACAAAGAAGGAACGTCTGCCCAAAAAGAACGCTTGTCGCGCTTGCTGGGCTATCCACTCAACAAAGAACAGCAAGAAGAGGCGTATACCCTCTTCACGGAAGTTGGCGCCATCAAAAATGGGGAACGGCTGATTGAGAAATATTTCCAAGATGCTGAACGGGTGCTAAATCAAGCAAATTTTTTACCAGAAGCGAGCACACAAGCTTTCCAGTCACTTCTCACGACCCTCAAGACCCGTTCCGCCTAAACCACGGCCTCGTACTTATCCCGAAATAGACCTCCGTTTCGTGGGTTTGTTTGCTATACTTGAATGAGTCTTATGAATCGTTTTTTGCGTAGATCGCTCTTTTCTGGGTTGGCACTGGCTGCCCTACTAACCGGCCCCGCTCTGCAGCACTTCGGAGCAACCGTTTCAGCCCCTGAAACAGCGTCTGCCCCGACGACCTCCTTATCTCTCGCTGAACGAATCGCCCAGCAGGTTCGCCCTGGCACCTTTGGCATCACCTCAACGGCTCAGGAGTCGATGCTACACTCCCCTCTCCAAGACCTCACCGGACGCATCGATACAACCGGCTTAACTGTCGAATCGCGTGAAGATGGGCAAACAGAAAAAGACGCTTTCTCCCTCAAGACTGTCGCCTTGTTCCGTTCAGAAAATGCCCATCAGGCACTTCCAGAGCGCGGAACGCTGGCTGCGAGTGAGGAGAAAGTCGTTTTGGATAAAGGAATTCTTCAGGAAGAATTCAGCAGCTCGGCCGATGGTATTCGCCAAGATTTTCTTCTCTCAGAACGACCGAGCGGGTCTGGTGACCTTCATCTTCGCACAACGGTTCAAGGCGCAAAGGCTACACTCGCCGCCGACAAGGTCGCGCTTCACTTAGCCGCTTCCGGTAGAGACCTGGTCTATGACAAACTATCCGTTTTTGATGCGACGGGAAACATCCTTCCTGCCCGATTCTCCGTTGCAGATGAACAGACACTCGACATCATCGTCGATGACTCCAACGCGCACTATCCGATTCGGATTGACCCAACCGTGTCTGATGCCGATTGGCAGGCTTTAGGCGCAGGGGTGAATAGCGTCCTCTATTCTAGTACGGTCGATTCTCAAAATAACCTCTACGTGGGTGGCGGCTTCGTCACCTCAGCGGGTGGTGTTACTGTCTCAAACATCGCTAAGTGGAATGGGTCGACGTGGTCCGCATTAGGCTCCGGCATAGACGGAGGCGTGAGCGCTCTAGCCTCCGATTCGCTCGGGAATGTCTATGCGGGAGGAAACTTCAGCCAAGCAGGTGGCCAAGCCGTAAACTACATCGCTGTATGGGACGGCGTCGGCTGGGGCACACTGGGATCCGGATTCAACAACGTCGTCCAAGCACTGGCCGTTGATTCACAAGACAGACTGTATGCCGGTGGGGTCTTTTCAACCAGCGGTGGCACAACCGTCAACCGCATCGCAAGATGGGATGGCTCCAGTTGGCTCGCCCTTGGAACTGGCTCGAACGGAACCGTGTATGCGATTGGAATCGACCCAATTGATGATTCCGTTTACATCGGTGGTGATCTCAGCGCTGCCGGTGGCGTGAGCGCGAATCGTATCGCGAAGTGGGATGGTTCGAGTTGGAGTGCGCTGGGCTCCGGTTTTAATAACGGAACGGTTTCAGCCATTGCCGTCACACAATCACAACAGGTTTATGCTGGTGGAACCTTTACTGCCGCTGGCGTGGTTTCAACCTTCGGACTTTCTCACTGGAATGGGAGCACCTGGAGTCCGTTAGGTGGTGGCATCGACGGGTCGGTCACAGCGCTCACTGTGGATCCGTTGGATAACCTCATCGTCGGTGGGTCGTTCACGCATGTCAGCGGAACCTCTGCCAACTACATTGCGCTATGGGACGGAACTCAATGGGCACCCCTCGGCTCGGGCGTGGGCAACCTTGTACGCTCGCTCTCAATCAATACTGACGGCGATCTGTATGCTGTTGGTCACTTTACGAGCGCGGGCGGCCAAAGCGCCAATTATGCCGCGTTTGCTCGCCTTTTCCGCGGAATCACGTACAAGGCGGACACGGGCGGTTCTCTGACGGGCACAACAACACAAATTTTGGATTACGGCGACGATGGAACGCCTGTCACCGCTATTCCAGATGGAGGCTACTCATTCACCGGTTGGTCAGACGCAACGACCACAAACCCACGTATCGATTACGGAGTCACTTCGACGAAAGTAATTACGGCTTTATTCGCACCAATTGGAGTGCCAAATAACAACCCCGACGCACCATACGCGCTCGGCCCGACGAGCACCGTGGATGGATCCACCACATCAACACATGATCCGATTTTGAACTTTAGCCTGAGCGACCCGGACATTGCCGATGCGCTTCGTTATATCATTTTAATTGATGATTCAGCCGACTTCGGTTCGCCGCTCGTCAACTATCGCTCAGCCACGGGCACACAAGGCGCGCGAACATTCCAAGTGGGTCAACCCGTGGATTCGGGGAGCTACACGGTTGGATCATTTGGACAAAGCTTGCCGAGCGGTACCTACTACTGGCG
Organism: uncultured Gammaproteobacteria bacterium; assembly: GCA_964443315.1. Lineage (GTDB taxonomy): Bacteria > Patescibacteriota > Patescibacteriia > 2-12-FULL-60-25 > 2-12-FULL-60-25 > JAGOTP01. The sequence goes on along the minus strand of CAYUCP010000005.1, from coordinate 6,936 downwards.
CGTCACCGCCGAAGATGAGGCAGGCGCGTTCTCGGCAGCGACAACGGCGAACAATGGATTAGCTGCCTTTATCGTGAACGATTTTCCATTAACACCCAGCGCCCTTGGACCAGCAGATCTTGTTGATGGTTCAACAACCAGCACACGAACACCCACCTTCACCTTCACGCTCAGCGATCCAGATGTAAGCGACCTTGTATCTTACCTCATCGTTGTAAATGACACGCCCGACTTTACCACCCCGATCATCTACTACGGCACCACACAGGGCGCTCAAGGGACGCGGTCATTTCAAGTCGGCCAGGACGCGGCCATTGGAGACAGCTACATGAATGGCTCCTCCGGACAAACCCTTGCAGACGGAGACTACTACTGGTTCGTCTATGCCTGTGATATTCGTGGCTGTACAGGTCCGACATACGCGAATGGCATGTCCGTCGCATTCAGCGTAAGCGGTGGATCGAATGCATCACCTTTCACTCCGACAGCTCTTGCTCCCGTAAGCCTGACCAACGGTTCAGTCACAACCACAAACAACCCCACGTTCCATTTCAGCCTGACCGATCCGGATGGAGGCGATACGGTGCGCTATTTGATCCAAGTCGCTACCAGTTCTGATTTCAGCTCGCCAGTCATCAACTATACCTCAGCCTTGGACGCGCAAGGATCACGTTCGTTTCAAGTCGGGCAAGCTGCCGGCTCAGGAAGTTACGCCGCAGGCTCATTCGGACAAACACTTTCAAGAGACAACTACTATTGGCGCGTTCAAGCGGCAGACGCAGCTGGCGCGTTCTCGGCAGCCACGACGGCCAACAATGGATTGGTCGCCTTCATCGTGAACAATGCCCCTGATGCCCCTTCCGCCTTGGGACCAACGGATCTCACAAACGGATCGACCACGAGCACCCGAACGCCGAGATTCAACTTCACCGTGACCGATCCGGACGTGGGCGAGGACGTGTACTATCTATTTGTCGTAAACGACACACCGGATTTCACTTCACCAATCCTCTATTATCGATCAGAGCCCGCCGCTCAGGGAGCTGTTACCTACCAGATCGGTCAGGCGGCAGCCGTCGGAGCAAGTTACTTGAACGGTTCTCAGGGTCAAATGTTGAGCGATGGTGATTACTTCTGGTTTGTGTACGCCTGTGACACCTCCACCTGTACCGGCCCGGTCCTTGCGAATGGAAACGCGGTTGCGTTCACCGTCAGCGGTGGCGGTGGCTCCAATACCCCACCTTTGACCCCAACTGCTCTTGGTCCCACCGGACTGACGAACGGCTCAGCCACAACCACGAATAATCCGAGCTTCCAATTCAGTCTGTCCGATCCGGATGGAGGCGATACGGTCCGTTATCAGATCCAAGTCGCGACAACCTCCGACTTCAGCTCGCTCATCATCGACTACACGTCGAGCTTAGCCGCTCAAGGCCTACGTACATTTCAAACAGGACAACTGGCCGGTGGAGGGAATTACGACGTCGGCACAAACGGACAGGTGTTGGCGAACGGAGCGTACTACTGGCGCGTGAGAGCGATTGATGCAATGGGCACGAACTCCAGTTACGCGCTTGCTACTTCAAGCGGAGCCGTTGCCTTCAGTCTAATCTCAAACAGCATCCCGAGCATTCCAAGCGCACTTGGACCGACTGATCTCGTAGATGGCTCGTCGACCAGCACGGACACACCAACATTCGTCTTCACCCTGGAAGACGCGAATCCTGAAGATCGATTGTTCTATGGGATCGAGATTAGCATGGACTCAAGCTTCTCAAGCAACATCATTTGGTATGTTTCAGACAGAGGAGCTCACGGAATTCGCTCATTCCAAGTTGGTCAGGCAACAGGCACGGACATCGGCACGTATCTCGCAGGACACGCCGGTCAAACACTCGCCGATGGCACCTACTACTGGCGTGTCTATGCGGGAGATTTTCAAGGCTCTTCTTCCTACGCCACAGCCAATTCTGGTGGAATCGCGTTCGTGGTAGATACACAAGCACGTACCGTTGAGTTCGAAATGCCGAGCGGCTCAGGCCTTGAAAGCGTCACCGCCACGAGCGTTCGCATTATTCTGAATGCAGCGACCTCTACCGACGTGAGCATTCCCTACGTGGTCTCTGGCGGTACCGCAACTGGCTCAGGAACCGACTACACCTTGAGCGATGGCACGGCCACTATCTTGGCTGGACAAACCTCCACCACGATTCCGTTGAGCATCGTGAATGATTCTGACGCTGAACCAAACGAGACAATCATCATCACCCTAGGTAGCCCGACACATGCTACTCTCGGTACACGCGCAACTTTCACCTACACCATCCAGGACAACGATACCCCAGGAGTCACCCTCTCCAAATCAAGTGCCTCTGTCACAGAAGGAGGAGCTACAGACTCGTACACCATCGTTCTAAACACAGAACCAACCTCTACGGTTCAAATCATCCTTACTTCCCCTAGTGCTCAGTTCACGCTTTCAACCACAACCCTTACCTTCTCTACTACTACCTGGAATATTCCTCAGACCGTAACCCTTACAGCGGTAAATGATTCTTCTGTAGAATCAACCACGAGTGGAACCATTACCCATACAGCTTCTTCTACTAATTCTCATTATCCAATAGACCTCTCCATTGGTTCTGTTACCGTTACCATCCTTGATAACGACGTTCCTTCAGGTGGGGGCGGAGGGGGAGGTGGCGGAGGGGGAGGTGGCGGAGGGGGAGGCGGTGGCGGTGGGGGCGGCGGAGGAGGTGGCGGAGGTGGTGCTTCCAACATCTCAAACATCACTCGCACCACGACTTCGACCAGTGCTACCCCAACCACAACGGTCGTCATTCCAATCGTCAGCCCTCCTGTCACGATCCCCGTGCCAGACGAACCAGCACCTGTTCCATCTGAACCAAATTCTCGCTGTCCAATCGTTACACTCCCCTACATCGGAGCCGACGATCGCGAGTGTCTTCTCTCCTTCTTGGGCCTGTCTGGACCAGATGAAGCAGCCGAAGCGCGGGCACTCAAAGGCGTGTCAGAAGACGCAATGGAATTCGGATATAAAGTCTATGGCAGCCAACTCAAACTGTACTCGCTATTCATCGCCTACGGCGTCTCTCATGCGACCCACAATCTAGGGGAACGTGAACGCCGAGCCGTTGTTCGAGACATGCTTCAGATCATTGGATATGGTGCGACCGCCGAAGATTACCACCGTCTCACGATCGGCCTAAAACCAGTCACGCGAAACCTTGGGGCCGAACAACGCCAAGTAGCCGCTGTGCGAACCCTCTTCAGAAACATCTACAAGCGCAATCCGAACTTCAAGAATCCAAATGACGACTTGGCTTGGAACGTGCTCATGTATCGCATTCGGTTCCCACGCGACTTGAGCCTGGAGCAAGTTGGCATCAAGCGCTTCCGATCTATTCTTAGACGCCTCCCGACCTCCCCTCTCGACTGGGCAACAGTTCGCGGTCTAGGCTACATCCGCTAGATATGACTCTTCGTCCTCTGCTTCTGTGCGCTGCATTTGCGAGCACGCTTGGCCTTCTCGCTTCAGTTACCCACGCCGCCACCTCCCCCTCTCTTTTGGGGCGCATTCTTCTCCAAGTCGAGAGCCGCGGTGAAGCGTGGTATGTTTCGCCAAAAGATGGAACGCGCATCTACTTGCAAGATGGCCTCACCGCCTATCAACTCATGCGCCAAATGAGTGTCGGGGTCACGAACGCGAACTTGCAAAAGATTCCTGTTGGGTACGCCGTCTCTTCTCGCGTCACCGGGGAAGCTGATGCGGACCAAGACGGATTGAGCGACGCTTTTGAACAAGCACTTGGCACCAACGTCTACATCGCCGATACAGACATGGACGGCTATAGCGACAAAACGGAAGTCGAAAATGGGTTCAACCCCCTTGGAAAGGCAGCTCTCGCCAAAGATCGCGCATTGATCAGTCGCTTGCGTGGCCAGCTTCTCCTTCAAACCGAAGGTCATGGCGAAGTTTGGTATCTCAATCCAATCGATCAAAAGCGTTATTACCTACGCGATGGCCAAGCCGCCTACGAACTGATGCGACGTGTCGGACTTGGTATTACAAACGCGAAGCTCAATGCCATCCCTGTTGCGAACACCGCCACTGCGCCTAGCATCGTCAACTGCGAGAATGACATGAAATGCTTTATTCGAGCCGCTCAGAGCTGCTCCCCTGCTCGCACGCTCATGGCTGTGACTCTCCCCTTTGTAACAGCAACTATCGAAAGCACCTCTTCGCTTGAAATTCGCGGACCACAAGGAGCGAACTGTCAGCTCTTCACTCAGGTAGAAGAGCTGCGTACCACTTTCTCAAGCACAGGTAGCGAAGTCAGCCCTGAACAACAAGCGATGATCAACGAGATGAACCGACAACAAGTAGGCAAAAACGCGCTCTGTCCTGCGCCAATCTCGAACATTGTGAGCGTATTGAACCGTTGGGATGAAGGCACCTATTCAACGGAGGATTATCCTGAGATGAATTGCCGTGGCACGCTAATGGACTCTTAAAGCTAGGTACACGAGTAACAGATCAAGTTTCTGAGAGGGTACAAAAAACCGACCCAGTGAGTCGGTTTTTTGTATGGTGCACCCCAGACGATTCGAACGTCTGACCTCTCCCTTCGGAGGGGAGCGCTCTATCCAGCTGAGCTAGGGGTGCGTGGATTGTTTTGCGTGAAAATCCTACGTGATTTGAGCTGGTTCGGCAACCGTGGTTGAATGCCTGTAGTCTATGAACAACATCCCAACGCTCCATAATCGCTACTTCGTCATGCGTCATGGCCACAGCCAAGCGAATGAACAAGGTCTCATCGTGAGCGATCCAAAAAACGGGGTCGAAAACTATGGTTTAACCGAAAAAGGGAAACAGCAGGCGAAAGATTCTATCGCAAAAGCCGCCACGCTTTATGGCTTCGACGCGAACCTACTCGTCGTCTCTTCTGATTTTCTTCGCTGCCGCGAGACCGCTGAGTACGTGAGCGCTTTTCTCAGCACCTCCAATGTTGAGCTGGAACCACGCTTGCGTGAGCGACTCTTCGGCGAACTTGAACTTGGACCAAATACTGAGTACCAGCGTGTTTGGGATTTGGATGTATTGAATGATGAAGTTGGCTCATTCGGCGCCGAGTCAACCAAACAAGTTCTTGAGCGCGGACTCGCCGTCATTGCGGACCTAGAAGCGAACTTTGCGAACGAGACCTTTTTACTCGTTTCTCACGGTGATACGCTTCAGATTCTTTTAACCGCGTTTCACAATCTTACGCCTGGTAGACACCGCGAACTCTCTCTCCTCGAGACGGCGGAAATTCGCCCTCTTATCTAGCAACAACTCGCCTATCTATTCTTTTTATGCCTGAAAAAGCACCTTTGTTTCGTGGGAGTCTGGGAGCACCTATCAACGAATCACGTGAGCCGGTAAAAAATCTTTTAGCCGCATTTGAGCGTGTCTACTATGCGAACAAAAAGATCACGCGACAGGGATTGCTTCCATCAAAACAGGAACGACCTGATGCGGTTCGCGTGGAACGAGCAAAGCTCTACCAACATGTAATGCAGCTACGGCAAGAGAAACGGAAGATCCTCGAACAGATTCAAGACACCTCCTCTTCAGCTGACGAAAAAGAAGACAAGACCAGTGATACTCATTGGGACACCAAACGAAAGCTTGCACCACTACTTCTCGAAGCCAAGCAACGAGACATCCTCGCTAAACAATATCTAACACAGCGAGAGCTGTCAGTACCCCTCCCAGAACTTGGCCTACAGAGTTCGCGCGTGATCGAATTGGTACTTCCCGAAAAAGACAGGGATATGGAATCGCAAAATCTTCCGCCTATCTTCCTCATACCAGGAATTTCAAATGATGTAGAATGCGTAGGATCACTGGCGATGGAGGTCGCCATGAAAGGACGGAGGGTGATTGTTGTAGGATATCCAGAATCCTACAATGGCTCTGTAACTCCTGAGTTCGTTAAAGCGGTGGCTGATCATGCGAGCTACGGACCTCATGTGGCATTTTACAAAGCTGCCCTAGACAGCTTAATTCCGAACAAAGGAGAAGTAGAGCTATGGGGATATTCTACTGGATGTCCTATCACTGCAGAGCTACTCACTGATCCTGACTACCAAAGCAGAACCAAGAATGCCGTTCTTATCTGCCCTGCAAGCAGCGTAGATCAATCACAAACTAGTTTAACGCTTGGTGCGATTGCGGAAGCAAAACATTTCGCCACGACCAAAGAAACAACAGCCAGTCTCATGATGACAGCTGGAAGCCTTCGTCCAGAGACAAAGACTCATGAGTGGTTGCGAACAAAAACATTTGAAGCGCTTTCGACGCGTGTCAGACGGGCGTATCCATTTTGGAAATCTGCCCGTGTTCAAGGCGAAAAACCAATCATCGTTGTAAACTGTGAGCAAGATCAGATTACGAAAAGCGACCAACTAAAAGACCAACTCAGAGAGGATGAGCACATCGACCTTATCACTCTCCCAGGGGCATACCACACCACCCCTCTCCTTGAACCAGCGAACACGATTCAAAAGATTTTTGAACATCAAAAACACCTTGGTTGACACTCGAAACGACATTGCCTATACTTCCGACGCAAACGATTTGCGACGGTAGCTCAGCTGGTAGAGCAGGGGCCTCTTAAGCCCAAGGTCCTGGGTTCGATCCCCAGCCGTCGCACCAACGAAACACGCCCCATGTAGGGGCGTGTTTCGTATGGCGCAACGGAAGACCCGCTATTTTACCCCCTCTCGCTTAAACCAATCCGCAAATAGCCGAATTCCCTCTTCTACGAGGATTTTTGGCTCATAGCCAAGCCGTTCACGAGCCTTTGTGATATCAGCAAACGTAATGGACACATCCCCCGGCTGCTCCGGTTCTTGGCGGAACTTCGGCTC
>CAYUCP010000004.1:29510-32019 GCA_964443315.1 uncultured Gammaproteobacteria bacterium | reverse complement strand
GAGAACGGCGGCACCACGGCCATCAACCGACTGCAAAATCACTGGGAATTGCGCCGTACCGACACGATCGTCCCAGAAGTTAGGCATCTCGTTCCTTGGGTAGGTTCCACGTGTAAGCATGAAACGGTAGCCGGTCGTAAAGGGCTGGTTCGCTGGAATACGACGCCATGCTTCAGCAATCGTCTTGAGCGCACGATCACGTGAAGCGCCGGTATTGGAATCGTTCCCAGACGTTGGATTGATCCACACATCACGGAGCGTTGGGTTTCCCATGTCATAGCGACCAGGAGCCGAGCCAACTACCGGCGGAGCCGTGGGGGCTGGCGTAGGCACTGGAGTTGGCACCGGTGTGGGTGTTGGGGCGGGTGTGGGTGTTGGGGTCGGGGTTGGCGTAGGGGCCGGAGTAGGTGCAGGCGCTGGAGCTGGAGTACCCGTCGCTCCGCCCATCACAGCCGTTAACTCATCCAAATTCACCGCATTCGCTGCTAATTCACCAGCATAAATAGAGGCGAAACGCTTTGGATGCAAGCCATCACCATCGCGACCAATCACGCTCATGTTAAAACCCGTTCCACTGCGCCAGTTTGGCGCTGGGAAAGCGGTCGTAGGCGTGTTGTTCTTGAACGGCGTGAATTGATCAACAAAACGAACACGAGCCGAAGCATTTGCTGCCTGATAGGCGTTCACCGCCGAGCGCACACGATTCACGAATTTCGCGTCCCCTGTCGCAACCGTGATTTCACTATCCGGGATGTGACCAGTCACATACACCAGCGGATTCGCATTACACGATGATCCACGAACAGCGAGGTCAATCAGCTGAGTCAATGTTTCGTTAAAAAAGCGATCGTCGGTTCCCTTGTCATTCCCTCCACGCGAAACAAAGGCGACATCATAGCAAAACTGCTTGTTGCGGAGCTCGTTCCCATGCTCCTGAAGCCACGTTTCGTTATCACTTCCCGACATCGCCGACGTGCGTCCTGCGGTTGGGTAAAAACGACATGCGCCCGAGCCAGCGTATGGATAATCATCACCCGCGAGCCAACCACTCGATCCAACGAACTCGATGGTCAACCCAGGGCGGCGGAGTTTGAGTTTTTCAGCAAATGGAATCATCCAGCCGTATTGTTCCGTATCGTTATTCGTTGGATTATTCAAGGCGCCAGTCGATGTAAATGGCGCTTCACTCATACAATTGCGGCGCTCGATACTCTCTCCGGCTACATAGACACGGATAGGAGCAGCCGATGCCTGAAGCGGTGAACTAAAAATGACCCCGAGCGCAGCTACGCTGAACACGCCAGCGGCAATACCCAGGGCCTTAAGGGGGTTGTAAAAAGACATATGTCGTGACCTACCATACCACAAAACACCCCGTATCGTTACAGATACGGGGTGTTTTTGGCGGAACTGAGCGAAAGTCGGTTATTTCAACGTGACCTTGGCACCAGCTTCCTCGAGCTTCTTCTTCATGTCGTCTGCTTCAGCCTTAGCAGCGCCTTCCTTGATAACCTTAGGAGCGGCGTCAACCATATCCTTCGCTTCCTTCAAGCCAAGACCCGTGATTTCGCGGACCACCTTGATCACACCGATCTTGTTGGCACCCGCTTCCGTCAACTCAACGTTGAAGGAGGTCTTTTCTTCAGCAGCGGCTGCAGCGCCACCAGCGGCGGCGACGACAGGAGCAGCAGCGGACACACCCCACTTACCTTCGAGCAATTTCACGAGTTCAGCGACTTCGATCACCGAGAGCTTTTCGATCGCGGAGACGATTCCCTCGAACTTTGCTGGGACTTCGACATTTTCCATAGAATTGAATCTAAGATGATTGGATAGAGAGATTAACTTGCGGCTTCAGCGGCGGGAGCTTCTGGAGCGGCGGCTGGTTCAGCGGCAGGGGCTGGAGCAGCTTCGGCAGGCGCTTCGGTTTTGGCTTCAGCAGCTGGGGCTGGCGTAGCGCCGCTTCCCATCTGTTCGGCTTTGGCATTGATGACGCGAACAAACGCGGCAGCAGGACCATTGAGCACGCTGAGCAACTGACCGAGCAACTGAGACTTGCTTGGCAATTTGGAAAGAGAGATTGCGTAGGCGCCATCGACGACTTTTCCGTCGAAGATTCCACCAACCAATTTGATTGGCGCGTCCTTACCCGCATCCCCGATGAGCTTGGCCGCAGCCATCTCATCTTCCTTGGTGAAGGCGGCTCCCAACATACCCGGCAACGAAGTGCCTGTAATGTCGTAACCCGCCTCTTTCGCAGCGAGACGAAGCAATGTCTTTTTGGCGACAATGTACTTCACTCCTTCTGCGTCCATTTTCTTACGGAGATCGGTGACCTTGGAAACCGTCATGCCCTGGTAATCCGCGAACATCACGGACTTTCCCGACTTGAAGGCCTCGGTCAACGCCGTAAGCGCGTCTGTCTTTTGCTGACGAGACTTTGGCATAGAGAGGATCTTTGAATGACTTAGAAAGAAAACAACCACAGGCTCTTCCCGTGGTCGTTCCT
>CAYUCP010000004.1:0-29410 GCA_964443315.1 uncultured Gammaproteobacteria bacterium | reverse complement strand
GTGAGAAACCCATCAACTTGGACGCCTGGCACGATGTAAGACACGAGAATCACACCAAGCGCATTGAGAAGTAAACGAAGAAGAAGTGACATAGAGGGATAAATATCAAATTATTCTTCCGACACCGTTCCGTATTTTACTTTAATTTCCTTAATCGTGTTTTCTGCCTCTTGCAAGCGTTCACGAAGCGCAGAGGATAATTCCATTGCGCGTTCGAACCGCTTCAAGCCTTCATCGAGATCCGGTTCGGCTTGTTCAAACCAGGCAGAAATTTCCTCGAGTTCTTTGAAGGCGTTCGCGACATCGACATCAGATTTCTTCTTGGCCATAGATTAGGAAGCTAGGATGGTTTTTACCTTACCATCTTTGAATTGAATCGACATCTCTTCACCTGGCTGAAGTCCAGCGATGGACGACTGAACAAGACCTGCCGTCGTACGAACGATCGCATACCCGCGTTTGAGCACTGCTTCTGGCTGGTGACAACGAATCATACGCTCCAAGACATCAAGCCGTTCATAGGAAGCTTTTTGCCAACGCTCGAGTCCAGATTGAATAGCGGTATCAAGATGCGTGAAGCGATAGCGACACTGCCCGAGCCAGGCATCCGTTCTTACCATAATAGTATCGATCTGATGCTGTGCTGTTTGAATCCAGGCCTCAATCGATCCACTAATCCCTTCTTGAAGCGTCGCGAGCTCATACAAGACATCCATGCGATCTAAGACGAGACGCCGCGCACAATCGGTTGGCGTTGAGCCACGAATATCAGCGACTTCTTCGGCGAGCGTGAGGTCTCGCTCGTGTCCGATGCCAACCAAGGTTGGGATACGACAGGCGAACAAGGCACGCACCACACGTTCATCATTAAAAGCCATCAACTCTTCGAGCGATCCTCCACCACGTGTGAGAACGAGTGCATCGTAGGGACGCTCCACATGCATTCCTTGAGCCGTTTGGATGGCGGCTACGATTTGTGGCGGGGCTTGATCGCCTTGCACCATCACATGATAGAGATCGATCTCGAGCCCGCCCCAACGTTCAGATAAAATACGTACAAAGTCTCCGTAGGCAGCACTTTCTCGCGAGGCAACCAAAGCAATGCGACGTGGGAAGCGGACTAAACTGCGCTTACGACTCGTTTCAAACAACCCTTCTTTTTCTAGCTTTATGCGCAACATCTGTAATGCTTTTTGTAGCGCGCCTTCGCCGATCAATTCAACCCGATCAGCCGAGAACGAGAATTTTCCATACTTTGGATAGACACGCGGCCAACCAAACAAACGCACACGCATCCCATCTTGAATGGGAACATTCAACTTGGCTGCAGGCATAAAAACACTCACGAGTCCTCCTTCGTCTTTCAAATCAAAGTTCACCCATTGACCTTGTGAGCAACGATAAGAAGTAACTTCTCCTTCTAGCGCCACTTGCTGACTATCCCAAATCGCCTTGAACGTGTCATTCAAGTACGCGATGAAGGCTGAGACGGTCATGATGTGCATACTAAAAACTTGGCTTTGGTAACATCGGACGATAGCGATCGGTCTGTACTCCGAGCATAGAAGGCCCAAAGCCCCGCGGCAAGAGCTCACGAATGGTGGTAACGGTGATCTTAGATTTTGCCGTATCACTACAGATCACCACGAAGTCGCGGTCGATCAAATCAGCGAACTCGAACAAGCACTGACGACAAGCGCCACAAGGCATCGCGGGTTCGGTGGTTGGTTTTTGGACGCTTGTTGCAATTACCGCCACCGCTTCAATCGCACGGTCGCTCGCCGTACTGAGCGACGTCAGCGCAGAACGCTCCGCACAGACTACGCTCCCATAGGCTGCGTTTTCCATATTCGCTCCAATATACGTTCGCTTGTGCATCGTGCGGATCGCGGCACCGACATGAAACTGAGAATAGGGTGCATAGGCATTCGCCATCGCTCGTTCCGCTTCATCTAAGAGAAATTGATCCTCTAACGTGAGGTCCTGAAAGCGCATCGGTTGCATAGGAAGGGCTCAAGCGTAGCATACGAGTAGCGAGCGACGAATGGTTGACCTGACAGCGAGAAAGAGCTACATATTTCACGGGAAAGAACGCGTCCCCTGCTGAAAAGTACGCGTTGAACTCAGCGATCGGAGGATCCCGTGACGAAGGCGAAGGGCGGACTGATGTCTAGGCTGGTGCGTGAGTTCGGCAAGGTGGGGGTGGCCAAGCGCCACATCAACAAGTCCGGCGGCATGATCGTCGTGACCTGCCGCTCGGACAACTTTGCACGTGCGCAGCAGACGCTCACCCGGTTCAGGCCGAATGGTGTCAGCATCGAACTGCGGATCGCCGCCTGACAGTTCATGCGCACCGGGCTTAAAGCGAGGCCGTCACGAACAACCGATCTCCTCGCATAGCCCCATCGGCCCTCTCCGATGGGGTCGATGTTATTTTAACGGGTAAACACAAGTTCTTTTCCTGTTTGAATCGCTTCACGGAACTCCGCATCCGAAATCTTTGCCAAGGCGCTCAAGCGATTAGCTAACGCCTCCCCTTCTTCCAACGCAGGCTGGCTCACTTTAATACTCACCGGGAACGGTTGAATGCCGATTTCCGCATCCGTTACCCGCAACGCGACCGTCAGGCCCTGTTGTGTTTCTTTCGACCAATCCTGATCGAACACAAAGTTTCCCAGCGACCACACAATTGGTTTTCCTTTATAGGAAGAAATGCCTTGTACCCAGTGTGGATGGCCACCAATCACCACATCAACACCGTGATCGATGAACCAATGCGCCAACGCAACCGTGTCTGACTCTGGCCGATCACGATACTCCTGCCCCCAATGCAAAAAGGCGATCACGAGATCTGATTGTAGCTTCGCTCGGTAGATCGCTTCTTCTGCCTGCGTAAAGTTGATTGGGTTATCTGTCGTGTTCCAGCCAAGAAACGCGAGCCGCTCCCCTTTCACAGTTGTCGTCGCAAGCGCGATCAATCCGTCATCGACTTGATGACCAAAGACGGTAAAGCCCGCTTCACGCAAACGCCGCACCGAGTCTGCGTAGCCAAGCGCGCCTTGATCAAGCGCATGGTTGTTCGCCTGAGAGAATGCATCGAACCCCTGCTCCTTCAAAATAAAACTCCAGGCTGGATCAAATTGAAAGTCGATCGATTTCTCTGGTGGGCGTCGGGTTGGTGTCAGCGGGCCTTCCAAATTCCCAACGGTTACATCGAATCCAGACAACCAATTGGTTGGCAGTTTGCGGAATGGATATGACGCGTCACCCGATCGCGTTGTCCGTGTCGCGACCGTCCGATCAAGCATGATATCGCCCACCACCAACATCGTCAGATTGGCTGTCGTTGTCGCTGATTCGGGCACGATCGGAGGAACAACCACCATCTCAGATGAAGTTGAGGCCGTAATAGGCAACGATTCAGTCGTTGTCGTGATCGTATTCAACTGCTCCGTCGACATAGGCAGCGCTCGCCACACGAGAACGATCGCTCCAAGCAAGGCAACCAACCCTAGAAGCAACAAAAGGCTCCGCGTCTTTTGACTCATACTCTATTATTCTTTTGGCAGTAAGACGAGAATACTCTTTTCTCCATTCGGAACATCTCCCTCATTCCAATCATGAATCGCGTTGAAGAAAAGGGACGCACCATACACATAGTCTTTTCCTTTTCGTGTCCCTGGGTCGTTGGTCACGATTCGTCCATCAGCCAAGTAGCCTTTCGCGACCACCATGTGGTAGGGCGGACCTCCATTTCGGAAGTTCGGATTCTGCAAGGCTTTTCCAGAGGCTGGCACAATCACCGGGTAGCCATTCGCAATCGCGTTCTTTACATCATTAATACTCGTGACCTTTTTTACCACCGGGCGGAAGCCAAACTTCGCCTCAGCAATCTCACCCAAACGACGCAGCGTCACATCTGGTGCATCACCTTTTGATTCTTCATAGGCAACGAGGTCGAGAATCTGCCCGTCCGCTTCGTCAGCTCCAAAATCGGTCGTTCTGCCCTGCAAGAATCCTCGTACCATCAAGAGCGATGCTTCTTCACAGGCTTCTTGATACGGCATGTCCCAATTTTGCTTTGGTGCCTGGAGCATAAACGGAACGGCCAAATTCATTTCGGCTGGACGAGTTCCTTCAAAGACGAATGGATCTACTGGCGTAGGCGAAGTAGGAGTCGGTATTGGAGAAGTTGAACTTGGGATGCGTGAAGGGGCAGCCGGTGCATCAATAGACGAAGTCGCCGTAGGAGACGTTGAAACAGACGACGTTGCAGGGCGGTACGGAGTCGCAACCGGAATTGCCGGTTGTTGTAATCCCTCGACCAACGGTCGCCAAGTACCGCGAGAAGCATACGCGCCACCTGCTAACAGAACTAAGACAACTCCGACTCCAAGGATTCGTTTAGGCATATCTGTGGCTAGAGTACGAAGGAATGAGGATTCTGGCCAGCGACTATACCTCAACTCTTCTTTTGATAGACCCGCACTCCTGGTTCTTCGAGAATCGGCTCCCAACCTGGCAATTCAAACGAGTTTGAAATAATTTTTGCACCAGGTGGCAATTCGTCTGAGAACTTTTTGGCTAAGCGGATCATGACGCGAGGCAATTGGTACACCAGAACTACGTTAAACTCTCGTAAAGAAATATCCCAAAACGATTGGGATCGGAATGTCGCATTTGGAAGACGGAGCAATTTCGCTAACAGCCTGGAACGCCAGACGAGCACTGGGTGAATTTCGTATCCGACCGCTTCGGCTACTCCTTGTTTTGCGGCCGCAAAGACCAGTCGTCCATCGCCTGACCCAAGATCAACGACTCGATCGGTTGAAACGAGCTTTGCCAAACGAAGCATCTTCTCAACCTTTTCACGCTTGCTGCCAACATAAGGCGCATCTCCCCACAAACGAGGGATCACCGTATAGCTGATAAACAGTGTTACGGCCAAAATCGCAAACCCGAGAATACAGAAAATAATAAAATACAGTACGTATGGGGTCATAGTTTTTGGTAGAGATGAATGCCTTCCTGTGTTTTGAGAGATCGCCAACCTGGCAGTTCGTACAACAGAGAAACGACACGAGCACCTGAAGGAAGCTCCGCTGCACACTTTTCCGCGAGACGTGCCATATACGGAGGAAGCCCGTATACAAAGACCACATCAACTTCACGCAAAGAGACAGTCCAAAACGAACGGCAAACAAAACGCGTGTTCACCAGTTTTAATCGCTTCGCCTCACGATTTGCGTTCCACACATTCCAACCGTCGATTTCATACCCAGTTGCCTCGCTCACTCCTGCGTTCGCTGCGGCTAAAACGAGACGCCCATCACCAGAGCCAAGATCAACCACCCGATCACTTGCCTTCAATCCCGCTAATCGAATCATTGCTTTCACTAGGTCTGGATTGGTGGGCATGTACGGTGCCCCTCCGACGAGTGTCGGAAGAAGCCCATACCGAAAGGCGGTGAGCCCAATCGCTCCGGTGACAACAAGCACCAGAAGCAAGAGAGCCCACCACCCGAAAACCGACATGTCTTAGAGAACCCTGTCCTGTTTTACTCAACGGTCACTTTGATCATTTTCACTTCCTGATTTGGACGGTCACTTGGATTGCGTGGCATGTTCGAAATCTTCTTCGCAATCTCCAAGCCTTCAACAACTTTTCCAAAAATGGAGTAGTCAGGCGAGAGAGGATAATCAGCGACCATCACGAAGAATTGAGAACCGTTGGTATCTGGACCAGCATTTGCCATCGCGAGCGTACCGTCTGCGTAGTACGGTGCGTTGAAGCGCTGACCCTGCATATTGAATTCTTTTTCTGGAAGACTGGTAACACGATCGTTCTGGAATTCATACCCTGGACCACCCATACCGGTTCCGGTTGGATCACCGCCTTGAATCATGAAGCCTGGGATCACACGGTGGAAAATCGTACCGTCGTAGAAACCGGCTTTCGCGAGCGACAAGAAGTTCGACGCCGCACAGGGACCTTTTTCATGGTCGAGCTGTACAACGATGTCACCCTGATTTGTCTGAATACGAACGCGCTTATTGTGGACCTGATCGGCTGGCAAAATACCAGGGAATGTATAAGTGGAAGAAGACATAGAGGAAGGAGGAGTGACTCGAGAGAAACACGTTGGCTCAGCTGCAACAGGCGGAGTACTTAGAGAAGTACCGCTGCTTGTGTTGGTCGCAGATGAATCAACAGATGCGCTAGGAGCGCTGGAACACCCTGCTCCGAGCAAAGCGAGAGCAAGAAAGGAGGCGAAGATACGTGTTTTCATAGGAGCTCGTTTAGAATGACACATTGTGGCGTGACTGACTACCTGTCCCAGGGGAACTGAATAGAGGAATCCGTCCCCTGGCGAACAAGAGCCGTTGCGAGTTCAGGCGCACTCCACGCTAGTGGTAAACGTGTCAGATCAAGCTCAGATTCTTGAACCTCATGAGAAAGATCTACGCCCGTATCCGACCAGGCACGAACAAACGAAGGCCGCGTTTCGAGAGGCAGCCATGTTGCACGCACTACAACCGCTTTCCCATGCTCCGCTTTCACCAAGCGCCGTGCGATGGATCGGCAAGCGGCTGCTCCGGCATTCTTCGGATGTCGAAGTGATAACCCAACTCCCGAAGCAGCAATCGGTATTCGCGCGTAGAGGTCGAACGAGTTCCGTCCGGAAGATCCAATCCGATGCGCGAGACCAGCCTGGATTTCTTCACCCCCTGGATTTACACGGATTTCTCCACCCAGACACAGCGGCGCACAGAGCGCTTGAATACGTGTACGAACCTGCTCCAAAGAATACGAGTCGAGATGCTCAGTACGAATCAGCGCGAGCGGCTTTGAATCAACTGCAGACATTATGGTTACTTCATAGTCAGCTCCTAACCAAAACCAGTCTTGATCCTTGGTCCGTTTGTCTTCAAGGGCACTCGCAAGCGCACGAGCAAGGACAACCGGAACCGGCAAAAGATCCGGCGTTTCCCTAGTCGCGTAGCCTTGAACGGTGATTGGTTCACGGTTGCCTAACGCCTTTGTCCATGCGGCCGCCATCGGTTCGAAGGCGATGAACGGCTCAATCGTTCCAAGCGCTCCACAGTTCGCCAGTGTTTGTTTTACAACCATCGACACATCGAAATCGGCGGTTGAGCTTACCTCACCCGCCAAAAAGAGAGCTCCCTTTCCACCGCACGCACGAATGTTCAGCTGCGACTCTGGATCACGTCGCAGATAGTCTTCAACCACGGCCGCGACCACGAGGTCACAGGCTTGATCGGGATGTCCCGGACCAAACACCGTAGCGGCAGACATATGAGATGGCCACCTTAGCGAGCGAACGCCTGAGAAACAAGCCTAAAATGGCTCGTCAACGTAGGTTGGGTCGGTATTCGAAGATTGTGGGGGGTTTTTCTTGAAAACAGTCGAGGGCTTGGATTTCCACACCGATTTTGTCGTCCCCAACCGTGGAGCGTAATTTGGACGAACAGCTTCCGAAGAAAAGCTTGGCTCATCCCAAGCAGACAGCTGGGATCCATCGTCTCCCCCACCCCACTCCCACGGGCGCTTTGGCCTTCCAGCAAACGCCGGACGACTCGTCGAATCAATCAGCTCGACTCGATCAAACAAACGAGGCGCGACTTCATCGATAAACGTACTCACTTGGTTAAACGCGAGCGATTCATACCCCATTGTCATCGGATAACTCAACATCAAGTGACGACGTGCACGGGTAACCGCCACATAAAACAAGCGGCGCTCTTCTTCCATACCACCCTCTTCGGTCATTGCACGTCGATTTGGAAAGGCGGTATCAGCCAAATGAAGGATAAACACGGCATCCCATTCCAATCCTTTCGCTTGATGAATCGTCGAAAGAACGACTCGTTCTTGATTCGGATCCGTTGCGGCTCCTTTTCTCCCACCCATGACCTCATCGTAGAGGGCGATGTCAGCCAGGAAGCGAGTGACATCTTCATAGCTTTCAGCGAAACGTGCGAGCTGCTCGAGATCTTCCAAGCGTTCCTTCCAATTCGGATATTCTCGTTCAAGAAACGTTCGGTACGACGAATCCAACACAGCGCGAATCATTCCCGAAGGCAGCGGACTACGCAGAACGATCTCTTCCCCAACGGCAATAAACTCTTGCCAGCCAACTTTTCCACGACTCGCGACCGACAACATCTCAGGCGCTTCAATCACCTCTTTCAAAGAGCCAATGCGGAGTGCGCGCTTCGTAAGCGCTCCAGCCGTCGCCGCTCCAATACCCGTCTGCAATCCCAAGACACGTAACCACGCCACCTCATCCACCGGATTAGCTGCCACACGCAAAAAGGCAATCACATCTTTAATATGTGCACGTTCAAAGAACTTTTGCCCGCCACGATATTCATACGGAATGTCGCGCTTCATCAACTCGAATTCCAACGATTGTGAATGCGCACTCGAACGGAACAGGACCGCCATGTTTTCAAGCGCCGTCCCTTCCGAACGCAGTTGAAGAATCTGGTCCGCAATATAACGCGCTTCTTGAGAAGCTGAAGCACACGGCACGAGTCGCGGCTTTGGTCCTGAGGCCCGCATAGCCACCAACTCTTTTTCAAATTTATCGACGTTGTGGCTCAATGATTCATTCGCAAGTTCAAGAATTTCAGGCACCGAGCGATAGTTCGTGAGCAACTTAAACATCTTGGCGCCCGGCCACTGCTTGGGAAATGACAAAATATTCTGCACATCCGCTCCGCGAAAGGCGTAAATAGATTGCGCATCATCCCCCACCACCAACACGTTTTGATGCTTCGCTCCAAAGCCCTTCACAATCCGCGCTTGAATGGCATTCGTGTCTTGATACTCGTCCACCAACACATATTTGAACATCTGGGCGAACCCGGCTCCCAGCGACGAATCCTCCAGCGCCATCGCCATCAAAGACAAAAGATCATCAAAGTCCATCGCATTCGAGGCCTTCTTCCGTTCTTGGTACTGAATACCGATCGTTACAATGTCCGAAGCGAATTGCACAAAGTGTGGATGCTTCGCCGTGAGCACGTCTTCAATCGAGCGCTGCGTATTGCGGGCGTATGACAAAATATTTCCCACCACCGCTGGCGATGGAAAACGTCGAGCCTTAGGATCGATCGACAGATCCTTCATAACGGCTTTCACAAGATCATCTGCGTCGTCGGCATCGAGAATGGTGAAGTTAGTTTGATACCCCAGCGCCAACGCACACGAACGAAGCAAACGACTCGCGACCGAATGGAAGGTTCCTCCCCAGATGCGCGATGCCTGTGGACCAACGAGCGCTCCTACCCGCTGCAACATCTCCTTGGCCGCTTTATTCGTAAAGGTAAGGAGAAGAATCGAAGACGGGTCGACGCCTTGTTCTAGTAAATACGCGACCCGATACGTAATTGTTCGCGTCTTTCCAGATCCAGCACCCGCCAACACCAAACACGGACCATCCCCATGCAGAACGACATCCAGCTGCTCCTGGTTGAGCTCTTTGTGATAATCAATGCGACTCGTAAAAGGACTACCGGCCGCAGGAGAAGAGAGAACAAAGGTAGACATTGGGCCCAGGGTAGCGGGTTTGAAGAAACCTTTCCACCTGTTGCAAACACCCAATTTTCTCCATTTGTTAATCCCAAACCTTACAAAAAAAGTGCCTTTTTTAAGCAAAAATACCCACATTTCTTGACAGTTTTATTAAATTATGCCATAATAACTCGTTCTGAAGCTCGACGGCACGCATTCGTTGCGGGCTTAAAAGCTTCTGGGAACTAGAGCACCGGTTCAACCCGGCGCTCGAGAGCGATCCGCGCTCTTTCCCAATCCGAGTCACACGAGTTTTTACGCCTGGACGTACACAACACACGTCCCGGCGTCATTCGATCTCCGCGTCAGCCCGAGCTGGCCGGTCACGTAAGTGACGGCCGCTAGTGGCCGCACGAGTTTCCGAGTGTCTGAAGAGTCCGAAGTCAGTCAACCGTCTTGAGGAGGTACCGTCATCATGAAGCTCAGCCAGCGCGCTCTCTCCGTCTCCGCGGTCATTCTCTGCCTCACCACCATCGGCTGCGGGAACGGCGCGTCCAACAACGCGCCGCGCCAGCAGCAGCCTGCCCCCATCCAGCAGCAGCCCAGCGTCGACCTCCGCCCCGTGCAGACGGCGGCGCAGGCGGCGCAGGCGGCGGCGGAGCGGGCGGCGACGGCCGCCGCCGCCGCGCAGGCCGCCGCCGAGCAGGCGCGCGACGCGCGCCAGGCCGACGGCAGCAACCCGGCCTGCGACCGCAACCAGCCCGCGTTCCACGCGGCCGACGCCGACTGCGACGGCGACGGCGTGCTCAACGCCGACGACGCGTGCATCCCGATCTCGGCCGGGAACCACCCCGACCAGACCCACGCGCGCCGCGGCTGCCCCGCGCCCGACACCGATGGCGACGGCGTCTTCGACAACGAGGACCGCTGCCGCGAGACGCCCAAGGGCGACCATGAGCACTCGCTGATGGCCGGCTGCCCCGACACCGACACCGACGGCGACGGCGTGTGGGACCACAACGGTGACGAGTCCGACCAGTGCCGCACGATCCCCGTCCGCTCGACGGCACACCCCAACGCGCCCGAGGCCGACTCGGAGCACCCGGGCTGCCCGCCGAACGCGACGCGTGACGTCGACAACGACGGCGACGGGTTCATCGACAGCGAAGACCAGTGCCCCAACGAGGCCCTGAACGACAACGTCGACCCCACCCGCCGCGGCTGCAACGACACCGACACCGACCACGACGGCGTGCTCGACCACGCACACGGCGAGAACGACCGAGACTGGTGCCCGGCCACCCCGGTGCGTAGCGGCAACACCGCGAGCGCCCCGGTGGCGAACGCGCACTGGCCCGGCTGCCCGGAGAACATGACGCACGACCCGGAGCAGACGACCCCGCCGGCCCCCGCGCCCACCCCGGCGCCCACCGCCGTCGCGCCCGTCGCGACGCTCCCCGAGAACATGGTCGCGACGCGACGCGTCATGACGACCCTCGGCGACCGCGCGGCCGTGATCACGCGCCTCTGCGCGCCGCGCAACCTCGACCAGCTCATGGCCGCGACCGGCGCGTGCGCCCCCAACGAGGCGTACTGCTTCCGGCTCGTGCCCAACGCCTCCGTCAGGCCCTGCGACCCCGAGCGCATGACCCCCGGGTGCGTGATGGCGAGCCGCACCATCGACCCCTGCGTCGACGGCGCGGAGCGCGTGGTGGCGATCCAGTGCGGCTCCTCGATCCTGGGCTGCACGCCCGAGAGCGTCGCCACCGTGGCGGCGCGCGAGGGCGAGCGCCAGCCGCGCGAGCGCACCGCGAGCCGCGGCCGGCGCCACCGGCACGGCATCTTCGTCGGCTGGAACGGCATCTCCTGGCGCTGATCACGCCACCCGGGCATAACGCCCACCCCTACCACACGCGCTCGTAAGAGCGGCGGTTGCTGGGGGTGTCGTCAAGCCCCCAACTCGTGTGAATAGGATTACCTACTACTGAAGCAACCGCTTCGACCCGCCCGAGACTCCACTGGAGACTCGGGCGATTGTCGTTTTAAGGGGTCTTTTTTATTTTTAGGCTTGCTCGCGGGTTCCATTGCTGATAGATTTTTCACGTTTTCCAATCAGTTTTACCCATTCACTCTCGCGTCGGGCTATAGCGCAGTTGGTAGCGCGCTTCGTTCGGGACGAAGAGGTCGGGAGTTCGAGTCTCCCTAGCCCGACAGGAGAGTGAATCACTCATTCAATCGTAGCTTCTGTTCATTTATGCCTTCCTTCGAATCCGGTCGTTCCCCTGCCCGCCCAGCTCAAGAAAAAAGCTTGCTAGCCGCTGTTACATTTGCCGCTCTGGTAAGCGCTGCCTGTGAACGCATCCCGAAACCGAATGATCACCAACCACAAACTCTTACGCATGAAAGTCTTCGCGAACGAGATCCACGAGGCAAAACCCCAAGCGAAGTCGTTGGGTTGACGCTTCCTGTTTCTCCAGAAGGGGCCAGCCGACCCGCAGCTGAATCTGCCATTTTAAGTATCGAAGGCTATCGAGGCCCTGGTACCAGCATGGACCAGCTTGATCTGGCCGCACAAACAAGATTTGGAAATAAAATTTGGGATACACGAGAGGAAGGAAATCCGAATGGAGGAACCTACTTGAACCACACCGTCATCCCATTCTCCGCTGCCGAACCACGAGCACTAAATGGACACCCGGTTACGTTAAGTTATGAATTCACACGTACCGACATTTACAGACGGCCCATCAACATCCCAACGACGAGTCGTGACGGTGCCCTCATTGCCCAGCGCACCACACTTGGCGTGAATCCAGAGACCGTAGCTCGTGGCCCTGGCCCCTCTCTTCAACAAGCAGCAGCGGAAGGCGCAGACTACAACCAGGCATTAAATGCCGTTCTCGCTCGCCTGGCACGACCACCGGGAGCCGGCGAAATCGAGGCGGACTTTCAGCGCATTCGTGCCGCCGCCGACGCGGAGCATGATCCAAATCATGGCGCTCAATGCGGCATTATTAACAGCCCGGAGATGGGACAAGCGCATTTTTGTGCCATCCGCACACAACGTCAGCGCCAGCTTGTCATTGATGACGTTCAAGAAACACGCACCACCGATGGCCGTGTACGCGTAAGCGTTCTCTTCCACGAGCCAACCACTCCTTAACGCGCCTGCCAAACCTGGTAGGTCGTATCTTCAGCAATCAACGTTGAACGGAGGCTGGCACGATCAAAATACTTTTTCACCGGAATCGTTCCTTGAACAACTAACGTCATGAGACCATCTGCCTTCAGATGGTTTTTGGCGTGTGCAATGAAATATTCCAATGGTTGGGTTGTCTGCTTGGCTCCTTGATGCACTGGCGGATTACTCACAATCAAATCGTACTTGATGTCAGGCGGAATGGCATTCCAACTATCCCCATAGAACGCGTGGACTCCGGGCACATTCTGCTTCGTCGCTTCAATAGCGAAGGCGTTCAAATCAACCGCATCAATGGAAAGACTCTTTGTCTGTGCTTGAAGCGCATACGCCAAGACACCGGTCCCCGTGCCCATATCGAGCACTCGAGCTCCTTCCGTGGAACGTGGAAGATGCGCCAAGAGCAACGCCGTGCCTTGATCCAACGTTCCGTGGGCAAACATACCTGGGTACGAAACAAACGAGACCACCCCTCCCGCTATCTCCGCCTCAAATGTACGCTGCCAGTCCGCTAGATTTTTACGAAGCGTTTCCTGCTCAGCCGAACGAACGGCCGATATAACCCGTTCGCGATGTTTATAGATAATCGTTTCCGCTCCTTCAAACCAAGGTGTGAGATGGTCTTGCACGGATTTGATTCCTTCATGATTTGCTCCGTAGATAAGAAGCCGGCCGCCCGGCGCAAGTCGCGACGCCGCAACCTCGATCGCCAACGTCGTGAGTTCACGAATTGTTGGAAGACGAAGAATGACCCCATCGAAGACAGCTGCCGGCGGCCAGGTAAGCGCGTTTCGGTTGGACCACAGCCAACTCCACTCGGTGATGTCTGCGCCCTGCGCTCGGAGCGTCGCTTCGATGTGCGCTGAGTCAGGCTGAATCAGCAACCATCGTCCAGAAAGTGGCTTTTCGACTAGAGCGAGCGCGAGGATATCTCCCGAGTCAGTGAATTCCATACATGTTTGGCTAGTGCGTATGACCCACGTGACCTCTCCCCACCTCTTCTTGCGTCACATTTCGTTTCTGGAAGACCCACGCGGTAAGGAGCGCTGTGATCGGTACGGTAAAAACTAAGCCGATCGTACCCGACAACGAACGAATCACTTCATCAACAACACTGTCGAAGTTCACAAATTTAAGCCACGAACCGCCAAACTGCGTATAGAGAAGAAGTGTTGAAAGCGATCCACCAACATAGGCATAGATCAGTGTATTCGCGAGCGCACTCATGTGGTCGTTTCCCATCGTCATCCCAGCTTGAAACAGCTGACGGAACGACAAGCGCGGATTCGCTCGCTTCACCTCAGCAATTCCTGACGCGATTGATACCGCCACATCTTCCACCACACCAGCTGAGGCGATAATGATCCCCGCAAACAATAGACCGCGTGGATTTAGCCCTGGATTCTTATCAAAGAATAACCGATCTTCTTCCGTCGATAGACCGTTCAAGTGAGCCCAATCGGCGAAAATCCAAGAAATAAGATAGGCAACCAACGCGCCACCCATCGTTCCAATAGCCGTGACGTACGTTTTACGATTCCACCCAAGAGAGAAACCACCAGATACTAAGGTAAACATTCCGCTCAAGATGATCGCTACCGGAATCGGATTTACTCCACGTAAAAACGCTGGAATCAGGACATACCCGATCAACGCAATCGAAATAATGATCGAGCCAGCCACCTTCAACCCCTGCCAACCCGCAAGCAAGACCAGTACAAGCACAAACAACACGACCAACCAGATCATCGCTGCGCGTCGGTCGTAGCCTTCAATGAAGAACAATTGGCCCATGTCAGCCGACGACTGAATCAACACGACTACCTTGTCTCCTTTGCGTGGCTGAATGCCGTACGGATTCGAGCCGACATCGTTTGTAATCTGACGCGTTTGCCCTTTAAGCGTTCCCGAAAGAAAGCGTATCGTATACGACTCTATCTGCGTCGCGCCACTTGCTGTTGGCTGAGCTCCCTGTTTCACCTCTTCAACCATCGCACGTTCATATTGCCCATCGCGGCCACCCTCACCCGTTTCAACCGTCGCGCCCGTGTTCGTCGCACTCACCACGGTCGTTGGCGTAGACGTTGTACTTGAGGTAGCAACAACATCCGGAACAGCATTCGTCTGCGCCTGAACGCTTCCAACAACGAGAGACGTAAGGCCTACAATGGACACCGCTAGTGACACCAAAAAACGATTCATAGACATGGATTCAGCTTAACTGATTTTCGCCTCCCACGGAAACGGCCGATGGTAGATGGTTTCCGTTTGGGCATAGTCCGTGAGCCAATCGAGCAATGTCGCCGTTGCCCATGTATCTTCTTCGTTATAACGAATGAGCGATTCTAGATCGGCTGGCTGCTTTTGTTTGAGCCAACGCTCATAGACACCAACCGAATCCGCTCCGTGCGAAACAGCCCCTTTCCACGTTGCTCCAACCAGCTTCCCGATATTCTTCAAACTATAGATGTAAAGCGGAAACACCGCATAATCTTTTACCAACTCATTCATATCCACCATCGAGTCCATAAACTGCTGCAATGCTTCGTCATTCTCTGTTTGATAGCGCCTCGCGAGCACTCCCAATCGTTCAAATTCAAACATCGAATAGTGGTACACCCGGTAGTCTTCTGGAAGCGTCTTGATCCAAGCTAAGAACTTGGTCCAGAGTCGCTTTTCATCACCTAACCGTTTGGCCACAAACGAAACATACTCCTCTGTTTCACGAACTTTATCACGCACCAAACACCCAAACAGATAGTCCGTATCGGTTGGTGGATGACTTTCGATATCAAAATGGATTTCGTATGAACAAGTACTTGGCTTAAACGGCGCGCGCACAATGATCGCATCTTCTTCCAAGCTTCGCGCCTGACGCTGAACCGACTGGAGGGTTTTTGTTGTTAAGCGTGGATCAGCACCCGAGAGCTGAACCGGATCCATCGCAGCGGTTTGATCGACTGTTGTGATTCCCACCTGACGAAGCGCTTCTCGTTGTCGGCGATTCACCTGAAAAAGAAGCGCAATATCACGCGTTCGTTCAGCTAATTCCAAACAACACACCCCCCAAGGTGAGGTATCTAAACAGGCTTTGCGCAATGTTGGCTCGGGACATTCCCCCGCCTTGATCCGACGCAATTCTTCCAATATCTCTTTGACTTCGATCTCCGCATCACGCGGATCACTTGATAGCGGTACACCATCAGGACTCAGGACGTAGCCCTCGGTTGGAATGCTTCCCTGGACAGCCGCGAGTAACCATCCCTGCCACCCGACGTGTAGATGATCTTCTTTTCGCAAGACATGGCGACGCTTCACGAGGACAGGGATATACGACCAGTCACCCAATGCACTCGGCTCCTCTTTTCGCACGAGGAGCGTCGGCCGCCCGAGTACCTCTTCGCACAGTAACACTCCGTTATAGATGGCGGTTACACCTCGTTTCATGAGACGAAGCGTGCTCGCAGCACGCGCCTCATCCGTTTTTCCCGTCACAGAAACTAGCCGTCCATAGACAGCTTGAGCGATCTTTTTTTCTTTCGTGAGCCTCCCCTGCATCAACACCTCTCGCGCCTCCATTCCCTGATGTTTTACCGTGGCATCGCCAAACAGCTCCCAATAGGGCCAGTGCGGACATTGGAGATAGCGCAGCAAATCTTGGTCAGAAAATGTCGTAGGCGCGTGAGCCATAAGATTCATGATAACAGAACGGAGGGCCGAAGCCCTCCGTTCTGGGAAACCAGCGTCTTATTTGGTTTCTTTGTGCGCCTGGTGTGCTTTGCAGTGCGCGCAGAACTTATTCAACTCAAGACGAGCTTTGATCGTCTTCTTGTTCTTCGTGGATTGGTAGTTGGTCTTCTGACAGTTCGTACAGGCCAACTTGATCAAGTAGTCTTGGGACATAGGCTTAGAATGGGGAGAGGATACGCGAAAGGCTTGTTTTTGGCAAGTTTTAGCGATGGAGCCGAAGACCGGGTTTGAACCGGTGACCTACGGTTTACAAAACCGTTGCTCTACCAGCTGAGCTACTTCGGCGGAAATGCTCGAAAGCAGGCGTAGAATACGAGATCCTCCCAGAGACGTCAACCCACAAAAAGACCTTGGTTAAGCGATAAAGTTCAGCTCTCAAAAAACAGCTGATAGATTGACTTTTTGCCTATTTTGCGCTATAGTGTCTTGTTCTGGACGCCTCCCCGCGGCCAATCCATCTGGCCCTAGAGAGGCGGCCGGAACAGCACTTTCGCTCAAACCAACCGGTGCCAAAGGCGACCACCATGCTCGAAACCCTGCAGCGCCTGATCGACGCCTTGAATGGCATGCCCCAGACGATGGACCAGCTCCGTCAGCTCGGGGAGACCATCGCGCTCTACAGCAAGATCTTGTTCTTCCTGGGGCTCCTCGTCGGTATCATCTGGACGCTGCGGATGCCGGTCCTGGCGATCATCAACGTCTGGCGATACCGCGAGATGCGGGACATCGACAACCGAGAGTCTGAGGCAGCCGAAGCGCGCAGCTTCGTCGAGATCGCCAAAGCGAAGAGGGGCAACCAGCCCATCACAGCCGACGACCTCAAGGAGGCGGCGGACGACTACTATCGGCTCATCAAGCACGCTCGTGCGAGCCGGAAGAAACACCTCTAACCTCGGCTGGACCGCCGAGCCTAAACAATCGGGTCCGCCGGGCGCGCCGCACTCACGCGCGCGCCCAGGAACCAGATCACCGATTCACAGAATCGATGATGCGGCTCCTACTCCTTTCCCAACTCTTTCACCCATTTCACGAATTCGTCTCCCTTGTGTTCAAAATTTTTCCACAGACGATAACTCGGGGAAGCCGTCGACAATAAACATGTCATTCCAACGGACGTATGCGCATAGGCAAAACGCACCGCCTCTTCCATCGACTCCGTTTCACAGAATGCAAACGACCGACGTGACTGCCGCAAAAGTGCGGCCTTTATTTTTTCGCCGGTATCTGGAAATAATACAATATTTCTCACACTTGAAGCATCAATCATCTTGGCCAGCTCATCAAACGCATATCCTCGATCCGTTCCGCCCAAGAACAACGTTTCGACCTTTGGAACCGATTGAAGCGCTTGAATAGTTGCCTCTGGAGCCGTCGCAATCGCGTCATCCACAAAGGTAATTCCGTGATACGTCCCGACCTCTGTGAGGCGATGCGGAAGCGGCTCGAAGCTTTGAATCGCTTCTTCTGCCTGCGTCGCCGTTACACCCAATTGTTCTGCGACCGTCCAGGCTCCACACACGTTTTGCACGTTATGTGCACCTCGCAGACGCAAAGCCTCGAGAGAAAACGGCACCTCTTCCACGAATGGCAACGCAGTCCCCGGCGCATCCGCGACAAGCTCCTGGAGTTCAGGATACCGCGCGTTGTAGACAAAGAGCTGATCTTTGTCCCCTTTTCGCACGATATTCGCCTTCGCATCGAGATACGCTTCGAGCGAACCATGATAATCCAAGTGCTCAGGAAAGAAGCTTGTAAAAACAGCAATTTTGGGACCACGTTCAAGATCATCGAGCTGATAACTCGAGAGCTCCATCACGTAGACATCCGTGAGCGCATCCTCATCAAACACATCAAGCGCTGGTGTGCCGATATTTCCAATAAGCCGCACTCGCTTCCCGGCCGCCTGAAGCATTGCTGCAATCAGCGAGGAAGTTGTGCTTTTTCCTTTTGATCCCGTAACGCCTACGATGGGTTTTTTAACGTTGGCAAAAAAAATGTTTGTCGCCGTTGTGTATGGGACTGTCACGAGATGCTTAGGAATGCCTGGCGTCTTAATCACCAGATCACCCGTTGTTTGCAAAGAAAGATAGTCGGCATCACGCGCTTGATCTGCGATTACGATCTCAGCCTGAGGTGCATGTGCTTGGAGAAAGCGCTCTGTCGATTGCCCTTCTTTCCCATATCCAAGCAGGACGATCTTCCGTTTTGTTTGTAACTCAAAAATGGTCATAGCGTCGTGTACACAGCCTGAAACGGCTTTGGCAACAGGGCAACCGTATCCGGATTCGGAGTAAGGACTCGCGCCTCCAGTGCAGACCAATCAGACACAAGTGGAGCCACTTCCGTCTGGAATAATCCCATAATGGGCTCGCCTGTATATGATCCTGTTTTTGCTGCCAGATAGAATGCCAACCGGGTTTCTTCCGGCGTCCCGACGCATTCAAATGGCTTGATCCCTTTTATCCCTAACAATTCTCGATACACTTCTTCGAGACTCCCATCCGCAAATAAATCTTTCCCAATCGCATCAACCAGCTGATCTTTGGGAACAAACGCGGCCAGCAACGCAAAAACAAAGGCGCACTTAGGACACTCACCACACCAGTAGGCTTTTCCAATTCGCTCTGGTTGAGCCCTGCTTACGACAAAGTTGCGGTTGCAGCTCGAGACGTGCCCGAGATACCGCTTCGCAGAACGTGAAAATCGTTTCGCAATCGCAAGCTCAGACAACGGACGAAGCAAGGAGAATAAGGTCACGTCTGGCGTCACATAGCGATGGATGTAGTTCCGAATGAGCTGTTCGGCCTCTATCGACTTTGACCATTGATGGTTGATCTCCAGTCCTAGATATTCGACATTTCCCTCGCTTGCACTCGCTTCGTTCGAAAACACAACCCACGCGTAATCACAGAGGACCGCCATGAATAAGGCGCCAAAACTCCAAACCGTCGTGATTGGAACATGTCCATTGTAAGCAGCTCCGGCTTTGGACAACGCGATCATCTGCAGATCTAGCTTTGTCTGTACGCTCAATTCTCGCTCAGTAAAAAACTGCATTACATCCGCTTGCACCTTTGAAGCGCCGTACACAAACGGACGAAATGGAATACCAGCTTCTGTGAGCAGATCTGCCGAAACCATGGAGTCTTTTCCCCCACCGATAGGCAGTAAGACGCGATTCTTTCGCGTGTATGGAATCGCCTTCTCCGCCTGATCTACACTGACTGGAAAATGAATAAGATCTCGAAAATCAATCTGGTGTCGGTAAAAGAATTCACCTAATCCCTTGGTATAGACTGTCGTCCAAAATTCGGCCTGCTCTGCATCCAATCCATACCCCGCCTCCAAACACATCTTGGCTGGGCAATACATCTTCCAGTAGCTGATGCCTAAGATCAGATGAAGCGACTGCAAACAACGTTGAAGTAACACCGAGGGAATAGCGGAGATCTGTGCCTCTTTTGGCAAGGACATGACGTCTTGAAATCGCTCTTCTGGACGCTCCTCAAAGCGAACTATGTACTCAAAGACAGCTTCGCCTCGCGCTTCGTCAAGCGCATAGCGAGAAAAGACAAATTCACGAGGCTGAGCTGGATGCATAGAAACTGACTGTAGTTTGGAGCAAGAACGGAACGAAGACAACAGAGACTCACCCTCCATCTTCTTGGACCACATCTACTCCCACCGTCTTACGGAAGCCGATTCGATCGGGCGCTTCATCCTCTAACTTTAGCATCGACCCAAACCGAATCGCTTCGTCGCCGTAGCGATTACAAATTTGATCCATAGCCCGAGACACGCGTTTCCACGGAGCACCTGTATCGATCGTTTGCAGCGAAGAGGAACCATCAAAACGCAGTTGGTCCCCAGGCGTGACAAGTCCCCAAAACGTAACTGCCAAGAACGAAACTTCCTCATTCAATGACCACAACCGATGGAGCAGATCTGCCCCATGATGAATCAGCGTAAACGAATCATCCGCCGGCTCGTGAAAAACATGTGTTAACGAACGGGTATAGCGAAATGGAAAGCCCCAGCCATGAATCTCGTCTTTGTCATCATCTTTGCGAATTCCTACCGTCACACTCATGCCAGAGGCGCTTTTCCCGATCACCCGCATCCGGCGCGCCGCTCGCTCTAACAAACGTAAAAAGACTGGAAATACCAACCCTGCCTGATTCACATGCCGCGGAACACAGTACGAATGCCCAACCGATTTTGGATCGGTATGCCCATCTACAAAACTCGCATCAACGTCCATGCCAGACAACGTAGCCCACAGAAAAAACCCACTCTTTCCAAAGAGATGGATGAGTTCTTGTGGTGATGATCGCTTCACATCGAGTAACGTGTAGAGCCCCGCTTTATTCAACCGCCTTCGCAACCGTGGACCAATTCCACATAAGGCGTCTACTCGTAAACTCGCGAGCGTATCGTTGATCGTTGCTGGATCAAACACAACGAGCCCATTCGGCTTCTTCAGATCCGAAGCTAACTTCGCCAAACGACGATTCGGCGCAATCCCAACGGAACATTTAAGCCATTCCCCTACTTCCTCCTGAATGCGCCACTGTACCTTTGAAAGCAACCAGGCCGCTTCCGCTGTATCACGACACAGTCCCGTGAGATCCACAAACGCTTCATCGATCGAGTAATACTCAACCCGATCTGAAATCTGACGCAAAATCGCAAATACGCGCCCGATCACCGAACGATACTTGGCTGGCTCATTTTGAATGAACACAGCTTCGGGCACTTTTTCACGCGCCTCTTCAACGCGCATACCAACTTTCATCCCTAACCGTTTAGCTTCAACCGACGCAGCAATCAAACAGCCACGCTCATGGAGATACGCACAAACACCCAGCGGCCTCCCTCGCAGCCGCGGATTTGCCTGCTGTTCGACCGTCGCAAAAAACGAATTCATGTCGATATGCGCGATGATCCGTGTAGAGGACTTAAGGTTCATAAAGGAGTATGTATGACTCATTTCTTCCCACCCGTGCGTGGCCCTCGACGACTACCCAGGAGCTCATCGTCAGGCACCCCGCACGCCTAGGAACAAACCGATTCAAAGCAACGGAACCTCCTCGATGTACCATTCCCCTTTCAGCGGCAGAAACACCAACCGAAACGGGTTCCCCATCACATCCGTGACCGAAAAAAAGCGAAAGAATTCCCGCCCTTCCCGTCGCTCGTGAACCAAATGCACCTGCTTCACCGCATAGGCTCGCGACTGCCAGCGAAATCGCAAGGGACGAATGGTTCCGCGCGCAAAGACCACGATTACGTCTACCGGCTCACGTTCAACAGCGCGCGTCCCCATATAGAACAAAAATAGAACAGAGCCTAAGCCATGTCAAGACACGCAACAGACACCGAAATCACCTTGACCCATCGTCCATTCTCCGTCATCCTGGCGAAGCAAAACAACTTATGGGCGAGTGGCGGAATTGGCAGACGCACTGGCTTCAGGTGCCAGCGATCGCAAGGTCATAAGGGTTCAAGTCCCTTCTCGCCCACCAGAAAAATACATCCACCTGAGGGGTGTATTTTTCTTTTATAGAGCCAAATTTCTTCATGAGTTGCTTGACGATTTTTCCAAAGGCTGCTATGGTTCACATCGTTGTTCGACGCCTCTCAGCGCGTGCTCATTATCGGGAACTCGCTGAAAGTCGTCGCAAAAACCCCAAGCCAAGAGGCTCCTTCCTTACGAGCTGAACTGGAATAGGTTCTGACACGGCCGATCCGACCTTGTAATTTTTGTCTTTGATTTTTGACATTTGAAATCTACCTATATGTTTTCTCCTTCCTCCCCAAACGCCCCATCGTCTGGCTCCGGATCTGGCTTTTCGCCGTTCCGACCAGGGATCCAGCGACCGGGAGCGGGATCTCAGCGCCCGATGCGTTCGCGTTTTCCAAAACCAGCGCCCTTCTTGCGTGCAAATTCCCCACAATCCCCACAAGCTCCGGTGGCTCCAAATACGCCCCGGATCGTCCCAGCGTCCGCGCCTACAGCCGGAGGCTCGTTTACTAGTCCACGCCCAAGTGGTCCACGCCCTCCACACCCACCAGGCGGACGCCCACCTCACACTGGCGGCCCTCGCCCAGGCGGTCGTGGCAAGCCAGGTCGCGGCGGCAAGCGTGGCGGTCCTCCAGGCGGAGACCTCCCAGCGGTGCGCATGCATACCTTCAAGAACAAGCCTGTCCACAAGACTGGTAGTGATGAAGATATCCTCAGCCACAACGGTGACGAACGCTTAAAAGTCGTCGTCGTAGGTGGCAATGAGGAAGTCGGTCGCAACATGTCGATGCTTGAATATGGCAACGACATCATCATCATCGACATGGGTCTTCAGTTCCCTGATGAAGACATGCCGGGCGTCGACTACATCATTCCAAACGTTTCCTATTTGAAAGGCAAGGAAAAAAACATTCGTGGCGTCATCATCACCCACGCACACATGGACCACATTGGTGGCATTCCACACATCATGCCACGCATCGGGAACCCACCGATTTTCAGCTCTGATTTAACGTGTGCGATTGTGAAAAAGCGTCAGGAAGATTTCCGCGAATGTCCTCCGCTCAATTTGCATGCCGTCAAATATGACGATGTGATTCAGCTTGGTGCCTTTAAGGTTGAATTCTTTGGTGTTTCTCACTCTGTTCCAACCTCGATGGGCGTCATCATCACGACCCCATGCGGCATCGTCGTGCACACCGGCGACTTCAAACTCGACATGAAGGAGAATTCCGGTTCCTACCAAGAAACGGAGAAACTCAAGAAGCTCGGTGAACGCAACGTGCTCGCACTCATGATCGACTCCACCAACGCCACCCAAAGTGGTCGCCAGTTGGCTGAAGTCGATATCCAGCACAACCTCGACGAAATCATCCAGAACTCCAAGGGCAAGGTCATTATCAGTACCTTTGCCTCCATGTTGTCGCGTATCCAGCAGATCGTGCTGGCCTGTGAACGCATGGGACGTAAAGTCGCCATTCTTGGCTTCTCGATGAGTTCGAACGTCGCCATCGCGCAGCAACTTGGCTATATCAATATTCAAAAAGGAACGTTAATCGAAGCTCGCGACATCCATAAGCATCCACGCGAAAAAGTCGCGATCATCTGTACCGGTGCGCAAGCCCAGGAAGGATCGGCCTTGATTCGCATCGCGAACCACGAACATCCTGTTGTGACGCTTGAACCAGGCGACACGATTGTCTTCTCATCTTCGGTTATTCCAGGCAACGAACGCACCGTTCAGCGCTTGAAGGACACCTTGTACCGTGAAGGTGCAAACGTCGTGCACTACCAGATGATGGATGTTCACGCCGGTGGTCACGCGCGTCAGGATGACTTGATCGAAGCGCATCAAATGATCAAACCAAAGTACTTGATTCCAATCGAAGGAAACTACTCCTTCTTGTGTGAGCACGCGAATGCTGCCGTCCGCGGAGGCTTCCCACGTGAGCGCATTTTGATTGGTGATAACGGTCAGGTTGCGGAATTCGATAAGGAAGGCAACGGCATGTTGACCAACCGCAAGATCCCAACCGACTACGTGTTCGTTGATGGACTCGGCGTTGGAAACACGAACGAAATCGTCTTGCGTGATCGCCAGCAATTGGCTCAAGACGGGGTCGTCTTGGTGGTAGCGGTGATCGATTCTCGTACCGGCGCTCCACAAGCACTCCCAGACATCATTTCTCGTGGCTTCGTCTACATGAAGGAACATCAGGAATTGATTGCTCATGCCCGCAACAAGGTTGCTTCGATTTTGCGCGACATGGATCCACGCTCTCGAACTCAAACCAACTACTTGAAAGATAAATTGCGCGATGAACTCGGCCAGTTCTTGTTCGTCAAAACAGAACAGCGACCGATGATTATTCCGGTTATCATTGAAGTCTAAGAAAATCGAATTGTTTTGGCAGACGTATCCCTCTCCAGGGTACGCCTGCGCACTTACTAGTGCTCGGCTCAGTGTCCTGCGCCGTCGCTTGGACAAGCCCCCTTCGAGGGACACATCTCCCAAAACATCTTTGCACCTCAGCAAAGAACCTTCGTTGAGATTAATTAATTGTATATGTCTTCAGACTTAGCTAAGTCTCGTCTTAAGGTTACCAACAAACAAGTGCTCGCCGTCTATTGGCAGCACATAAAACGCTATCCTTGGCTTTGGGGTGGACTGTTTTTCGTGATTTTTGTCGCGAAAGGAACAGACGTTTTTATTCCCATCATCGATAAGAAGTTGATTGATGCGGCAGCCGCAAGCCTTGCATTACCGGATCGTCCACTAGACATGCTTTGGCAAGCACTTGTCCTGATTATTCTGATTCGCGTCATTGGTTGGGCATTCTGGCGCACATCTGGGTTTATCGCTTCCTGGGTGATTAGTCGAACAGAGCTTGATTTACACCTCACAGGCTTCGGAGGCACGCTTCAACACTCCTACAATTTCTTTACACAGGAATTTGCTGGAGGATTGATTCGAAAAATCCAACGCTTGGGGGCGAGCTTTCAAACCATTACGGAAGCAATCGTCTGGAATCTCTTCCCCTCGATCGTCCTCTTGATCGGAATCTTCGTGGTCTTAATTCGCTCCTACCCCCTCTTTGGCGTCCTCATGGGCACCTGGACGATCCTCGTGATCGCAGAAAGTTTTCTCTTTCTTCGTTGGAAACTTCCTCTTGATCAGTTCCGGGCTGAAAAAGACTCAGAACAAACCGCGGCTCTATCAGACACGATTACCAATGCCCTGAACGTCCTGCAGTTCAATGGACAAACGCGTGAACGCGAAACATTCAGAGCAGCCGTCAATCGCACGTTTAAAGCCTGGGTACGTTCGTGGCGCGCCAGTGAAATCAATCACAGCGTACAAGGCGCTGCGAATATCATTCTTGAATCCGGACTTATCGCGCTCGCGATCTACCAATGGCAATCGGGCCTACTTACGATCGGAGACTTCGCTCTACTGCAGGGGTATGGGTATACCTTAACCAGTCAGCTCTTCGATACAGGTCGTACGCTTCGAAGCTTGTTCGAGGCGCTCGCCGATGCCAAAGAAATGGTCGAAATTCTTGTTCAGCCAGTTGAAATCAAAGACGCCCCAAAGGCAAAGAACCTGGCGATCAAACAAGGAGCAATCAACTTCAATCACGTTGGCTTCAAATATCATGCCCAAAGTTCTGGCGTCCAGGACCTGTCGCTTGCCATTCGTGGCGGTGAAAAGGTTGCGCTCGTCGGACCTTCAGGTGCAGGAAAATCGACCCTCACCAAACTTCTCTTCCGCTTCTACGACGTCACCCACGGATCGATCACGATTGACGGACAAGACCTTCGCGATATCACCCAAGGCAGCTTGCGCCAGGCGATTTCGCTCGTTCCACAAGAACCGATCTTGTTCCATCGGACGATCCTCGAAAATATTCGCTATGGACGTCCAGAAGCAACGGAAAAAGACGTGATCGCTGCGGCCAAAAAAGCCCGTTGTCACGAGTTCATCGCTCGTCTCCCAGACGGCTATCACACGTTCGTTGGTGAACGCGGCATCAAACTCTCCGGCGGAGAGCG
Organism: uncultured Gammaproteobacteria bacterium; assembly: GCA_964443315.1. Classification (GTDB taxonomy): domain Bacteria; phylum Patescibacteriota; class Patescibacteriia; order 2-12-FULL-60-25; family 2-12-FULL-60-25; genus JAGOTP01. Next base: position 3,343 of record CAYUCP010000004.1, on the reverse strand, counting down.
CCAGCGTGTCGCCATCGCACGAGCCATTCTGAAAAATGCCCCTATCTTAGTTCTCGATGAAGCCACCTCGAGCCTCGACTCCGAGTCTGAAGCTCTTATCCAACAAGCCCTCACGGAACTCATGGACGGCAAAACAACCATTGTCATCGCCCATCGCTTGTCTACGGTGATGCAGATGGATCGAATTCTCGTCTTGGAAGGCGGAAAAGTCGTCGATGAAGGGACCCATGCTGACCTCATCGACCGTGACGGTCTCTACCAATCGCTCTGGAATATCCAGGCCGGTGGGTTTACCGCACAGACAGAACAGCCTACTCTTTCGGAGTAGGCTGTTTGCTTGTCAGATTATGTTTCCTACGTTTTACTTTTGATCTATGTCTCATCTTCCAGAACAATCTCGCGTTCCTCAGGTTACCTTCAAAACCCGTGTTCGTGACACATCCGTAGAAGGTCCAAACCCGTTCCGCTGGCAGGACGTTACAACCAGCGATGTTTTTGCTGGAAAAAAAGTTGTGATTTTCTCATTGCCAGGCGCCTTCACTCCAACCTGTTCCTCAACCCACGCTCCAGGCTATGAAGCCGCGTATGATGATCTGAAAGCTGCCGGCGCAGACGAAGTCTACTGTATCAGCGTGAACGATGCGTTTGTCATGTTCCAATGGGCAAAACACCTTGGTTTAGAGAAAGTGAAGATGCTCCCGGATGGAAACGGTGAATTCACCAAAGGGATGGGCATGCTCGTCAAGAAAAATAACCTTGGTTTTGGTGAGCGCTCTTGGCGCTACAGCATGTATGTTGTCGATGGCGTGATTCAGAAACTCTTCGTTGAGCCAGGCTTCACCGATGACTGTCCAACTGACCCATTCGAAGTGAGTGACGCACAGACGATGTTGAACTATTTGAACCAGAAATAGAAATCGCAGAGCAAACCCCGGCCTAGTGCCGGGGTTTTTGTTTTCATGCTATTCTTTCGGGTGATATTTCCTTCTTTTATGCCTACGCCCCTTCCCGCACCTGTTCGAGAGTTAAAACAAGCCGTGAAAGAGCTTGAAGCGAGCCTCGCTCGCCTTAAGCGTGCGATCGCAAAAGAGGAGGATGGACGACAAGGACAAAAGATTCGAGCGAAACTAAACAAACAATAAACAGACACCTACCCTATGCCTAGATACGCCGCTAAAGAAAAGACCTTGGCCGGAGTGGGAGCGCCTGTAGCACCAGAAGATAAAGGAACAACGAGCGGAACCCGTCGTCGAGTGGAATTACTCCCTCAAGTGAGACCACTTGGCGAAAAACGGACACTTCATGGGATATCCGCCGCTGAAGTAGCCAAAGAAGCAAAGCCCGCCAAAAAAGAACTTCCTAGAACACGCGATATTCCAGCCGAGTCATACGAACACGTCATGGAGGCGACGAATGACATAATGGGCGAAGGAACTGAGATCATGCAGTCTGGCGAACAGCTTATTGCTAGAACCGTAGCCATGGAAGCGGGACATTCACCTTCCCAAGAAACAACTGAGGCAATTGAAGATTTCCAAACACTCGTTCGCGGACTGTGGCATAAATACAACCGCGTCATTGCCTTCGCCAGTGCATTAGCCGTGGGTAGCTCAGCCGTTCTTGGAGCGCATGAATACGTAACACATCACTCTAGAGCGGAAGCAACTTCAGAACAACAACCTGAACAGCGTAGAGAATCCGTATCGGAGACCGCCTGGGCCGTGAGCAAAGACGTCCTCAATGCGATCCGCCTCGATCGACCAAAGAGTAGCGCGGACTTAGATCGACTCATCACAACAAAGATCCGGGAGCGCTTTCAACAAAATGGAGATCGAGGCGCGCTTACCGCAAGCGAATTGACTCCTTACATTCGAACCACACGAGAACATCTCGGCAGCCGATTGAACAACATGGCGGAAAAAGGCGAACTCGCTCTCGCTCTTCAACTTCAGCCACTCCTTGGAGAACAGGTGACGACCATCGAGCTCTGTGCATATGCTGACAATCCAGCCGAAGCAACACGACAATTCCAGCGTATGGTAGCTGACACAGAAGACCGAACCTTACGAACACAGCGAATCGAGGAAGCGCTCGATAGCGTCTCTGAGCGAGATGCAGATCAAGGCGGAGAGGATGCGTATGTCCACTTTGTACGTCGTCTGGCAGGGAATATGCAGCGGATTGAGGCTGGGTCTGGGGCTGGAAGAAACGCCATGCATGAGCTCGGCGCAGAACTAGAGCGTGGATTTCACAGACAAGAAGAAATGATTCGGAACTGGGATCAGCATCAAGGAGAAACAAACGAAAATCATCTACGCAATATCCGCGCGGAACTCGTACGCGTCCATGACGCCGAACGGCTGATGGGCATCGATCCTCGTATTCCTCTCAGCCAGATTGATCGAGAAATCGCTGCTGCAGCACGCGCACGAACGAACAACTCGTAACAACCCCTGAAAGCTTACATAGAAAAAACACTCCCGGTGTATAGGGGTGTTTTTTTCTACCTCTCAGGATCTACACGCCTGTCTCTTGTAGTGTAATTGCGTATCTTACACGAAGCGAGGCTGATGCTTGTTTTGCACGTACATCGTTTACCGCCTCTAAACCATGAATCAGTGTACGCAACTGCATACCCACTTGCCGTCTAGCCTCCAACGAACGAGTAGCCAACGCTGAATCGTTTATAGAAGAAAAAGGCTGGCCAAAGGCAGACACATCCTGTGCCTCAGCCAAAGGGTGATCTACTGTCGCAGATTGCGATTCAGGGAATGGTGCGTAAGATTCCCAACGCTCTTCTGCACGGTAGTATCCATCAAACTCGGTGAACTGATGACGCTCTGGTCGAGGAGCGAGCGGCCCCTCCTTAAGACGCTCCACAACATTGGATACTTCACTTGTGAACGTCGTACTTCCATCCACACCCTTCAAACAGCTTTCTAAGAACCCACTGAGATCATCTTGTTGCTTTGCCATCTTTCGAAGTCGTTCCATCTCATAGCGAGAAGAAGTTAGACGATCATTCGGAGGAATATGATGCTTATACAAAACAAGATGCGCTTTCATCATCTCAGGATCAGCAATCATTCGAATATGATCTGGAACCGCGGAAGCCCACACATTATTCTGAAACAAAGCTGAATCCAGAGACGTAAGAAACCGATCAACTCTCTCGGATCCAGCCTCTTGGTAACACTGCATGACCACTTCCTCTGCTTTCATGAGCGTTCCTCTTTGAGATGCTAAAGCGTTTTCACGCTCAACTCGCTGGAATCCCTCCAATTCTCTTGCTCCTGCCATAAGCGAATCCCGCTCAGCTCGGAGCTCGTCTCGCAAATCTTGC
>CAYUCP010000003.1:0-45916 GCA_964443315.1 uncultured Gammaproteobacteria bacterium | reverse complement strand
AGCCGAACGCGAGGGGGTAAAACTCGTTGCCGTTTACCGCGCGGCATTGGCGCAGATGTTTGAGATGCAACCCAACTCAAAGGGTTTGGCATAAAAGCGAAAACCGCGCGGGCGGGCAGCCGAAGCGCGGTTTTCTAGTCAAGAAAACAGCCCAAAGGACTGCATTCGTTGTTGATTCTAACAGAAGAACCGGCAACGCGCCAGAGGTGGGCGCAAGGAATTTATGCAACCAGAACTAAGCCGCAAGGCTCGGCGGGCGTTAGACGCTCTGCGCGGGCTGGCGGGCGATGACGGCATCACGAACGCAAGCTGGGCGCAAATTGCCCAGGCGGCGGGCGTGGGGCGCACCAACATCGCCGAGGCGATGCGGGAGCTGGCGTATGCCGGTGAGATCATCGCAGTGGACAAAGAGGCGGGCATGGCTCGCCGATACAAAATCATCGGGCGTGGAACACAAGAGACAGCGGAGGGAAAGCGCGGCCACAAGTTGCAAGCGTGCTCCGATTCCATGACGATGAGCGGCAACCAGTCCGCACCAGTCCGCACCAGTCCGCACCAGTCCGCACCAGTCCGGACTGGTCCCCCTCTTGATGAAGTACGTACTGATGATGAATTTGATGATGATGACGCGCGCGCCAAAAAAATTTCAGATTCCGTAGCCGCGCTGCTGGGCGAGTATGGCATAACCCCGCCCTTTAGGGACATGCTGGTCAAAGACATCGCGCCCGCCATCGTCAAAAACGTAATGACGCTGGACGATGCGCGGGCGATTTGCGTCAGAACGCAAAAAGAGGCTGAGGCGTGGCGAAAACCCGCCAAGATCATGTTTGTGCGTCTGCGCACCCGGGCGCGGGGTGTGCTGCAAGACCCGCTCCCGCTGATTTTGGAGATGCCAAGTGAGGGCGCGGCGGCGCAGGGCGAGAAGACGGCGAAGACATACCAACGCAAGCAATCCAAGCGTGGTGTTTCGCGCAGAACGCAAATTCAATACACCGATGAAATGCGCGAAGCCGCCAAGGAACGCGCGCGCCAGCAAATTGCTGAACGTGCTGCGAGGAGAGGATCAAGCAATGGCAAATCCTAAAAGAATTCAACGCAAGCGCACTAAGGGTTGGCGGATGCCGCCCGACACAAAATATGTTGGACGCGGAAGCCCTTGGGGAAATCCGTTTCGCGTTGGCGTTCACGGCAATGCTCAACAGTGCGTGGCGTTGTTTGAGAAATGGTTTAACCCAAGTTCTGTAGATGTTGGAAGTTCGCTTTACGAATTTCGGCAAACCTGTGAAGAGAAGCATGGTGTAGACGGTTGGGCTGGAATGCAAAAAGCCATTATTTGCAAACACTATTTACGAGGCAAAAATCTGGCGTGTTGGTGCGCTTTGAATGAACCATGTCATGCCGATGTGTTGTTGCGCATCGTCAACGAGGTGCAGCCATGACTAGCCAGCTTGTCGCGGTCATCGTGACCGCGTTTGGTATTGCCGCCGCGCTGGGCGTGCTGGCGCTGGCAATTGCCGGGCTTGTTTTTTGGTCTTTGGAGGACAGATGAGTTACGGCAATATTGACACGGCGTTTATGGGCGTTGCCGCCCGCCCTGCCCGGCGGATTGCGGGCATCCGCGCCGTGCGGGGCAGCAACATGTTTGACCTGAGCATGACCGGTAAGATCACGATGGCAATAGACGACCCGCGCACGCGCAGTGATGCTGAAAAGTGCGCCGGGCGCATCGCCAGCGGGTTGGGGTGGGCCAGGTTGTATCTCTCGAATGAGGGATACGCGGTGGAGACGATTTACGAAAAGGAGGCTAAATAGATGAACATTCCCGACCTCATCTATGACACCGTTCTCGGCATGGACTATATAGACCGCATCGAGGGCATGATATCCACGTTCATAAATGCCGACTGGCGCAAGGCTTATAAAAAGCGCGGCGTGGTCGGCATCCTCACCGAGCTTGTGTCATGTGTGGTGTCACACAACGCGCCAACCATCCGCGTGTCTCGACACGATGGGCACAGCGGTATCGAAATTGAGCGCCTTCTCAAAAAATTCGGAGTTCGCTTGTGGGATCGCGGCGCTACGAGCCATGAACTCTACTTTTGCGTCAAACGTCGCCAGGTGAAGTGGGCCGAATATGTTTTGCTTCGCGCGGGTATTCCGGTGACCAGCGTATTAAAAGAATCTCGCAACACAGAATGGGCGATGCGCAGGGCGGGCATCCCGATTCCGCAAGGATGGAGGAAGAAGTGAAGCTATCAAGACTTGAATTGCTCGTGGCTTTTTTGGGCGCGTTGGTGGACGCGCCGCGCTTCGTTGAAATCGGTCTGGGACTGTATGGCTCGAAGTGGGTGGAGTGGGAGAACGCCCGTGGAATGATTCACGGGCTAACGACCGGCGCGTTCGGGCTGGTGTTAGCCGCCGTTATCATTATCGCGGCGGGCGAGTTGGTGCGTAACTGGTCGCCGCTGCTGTTTGGGTTGCTAACGGGCACTATCGTAACCTCGACCGCCGCGACCGTAAGCGCGTTAGTCGGCGCGCAAGGATGGCTCGCTGTTCTGTGCGCGGCGCTGGCGCCCACGTTAGCGGTGGTGGTTTTGCCTATCGCCGCCCATTCCCGCGCTAACACTTCGCCCAATGCCCCCAAAACGCGCACGACCGTGAGGGGGGCGATTGAGGTGGAGACGGTGACCGAAAGCCAGCCAGAAGCCATGCCAATGCGTTTTGAGGGCGTTCCTGACGCCGCGCCGCAAAATATCCCGCAAATGGCGGGGCAAAAACAGCTAACGGCAGGTGTAAGCGAGCCGTTAGCGCTTACAGATGACAGCTTACGCGCCTGGCTGACGGCTAACGCGGGGGCTAACAGCAACGAAGCTGCGCGGGCGTTCCGCGTAAGCGCGCCGCGCATCCGGCAGATGGCCGCGTGGCAAACCCGCGCGGCGGCTAACGCATAAAGGAGAGACATGAAATCATTCACAAACTTTTTGCTTGTCATGGCCGTGTGCGCCGCCGTCGTTGTGGGCGGCTCGGCCATCATCAGCTCAAACGAATCGCGCCAGATTGAATCGCTGACGCCAGACCAGCGCGCCATCGTGCTGGGCCAGCGCGAGGCTTCGCGCGGGCTGCAAACCATTCTGTTTGGCGCGGCGGCGTTGATGCTGCCGGTCGGGCTGAGCGTGGTCGTTGTGTCTCTGGTGAGCATGTTTCGCGGCAACAATATCAACGCCCCAACCCTAAAACTGGGCGGGCGCGGCAAAAGCGATGCCGCGCAAATGGATATTGAGAACATGCCGGCTGGTTGGATGGACAGCTTCCCCCAGCAGCAACCGCGCGGCCAGCTTCCACCCCCGCAGAATCAATACGCGATGGCCGCGCCGATGTTCGAGGAAGCTCCTCCCGCGCGTGTTCTTGGAGGACGCCCATGAACATGGACGAGGCGCGGCGCGACGCGCTGGCTATTGGTCGCGCCCTGCAAAATGCGTCCGTTGCTTATTTTGTCCCCTGTGAGTTTGTCTCGCAGGTGGTCTACCCATCCGCACTGCGCCTGTATTTTCGCCCGGCGCGGATGAAAGAGGGCGGCAAGGTCACGTCGCTGGAGCAGGTCAAAGCCCGCGTAAACGATTTGTGTCTGCAGGCAAAAATTTCGCGTTTATTTGTGGAGCAAGAAAATGGCTATGTGCGCTTTGAAATTCCGCTGGAGATGCCAGAGCAATGGGCGGATGTAAAAATGCTCGACAGCATTCCCATCGGCGGCGCGTTGGTCGGCGTGGGTGTGCAAGGCGAGGCCATCTGTCTGCCCATTGATCACAAACACGTGGCGCATCTGCTTATCAGCGGCGCAAGCGGCTACGGCAAAACGGAACTCATGCGCACGATGGCGGTCAGCATGGCGCGAGACAACCGCGCGGGCACAATGTTCGCGCTCTTCGACCGCAAGCCGCGCAACCCTGACCCGCTCGCCCACGCGCTGCGCAAAAATCTCATGTTCGTGGCGCGTTCTGCCAGCGAGCAGCTTGCCGGGATGCGCGAGATCGTGCGCATCATGGATGGCCGGGTCATCCCCGCTCCGCCGCCGCGCATCATTGTTTTAATAGATGAGTTGGCTGATTCGTGCGTGGTGAACGGGTCAGAATTTTCAGAGATGGTCGCGCGTATCGCGCGGGTTGGGCGCGAGTTGCGTGTTCATCTGGTGTGCGCCACCCAGCGCCCCTCCTCAAGCGAGATACCCCAGCCCGTGCGCACAAATAGCGCGTTCATCGTGCTGCACACTGCCACCGCTGGCGACGCCCGCGCAGCCACAGGGCGTTATGAAAACACGGGCGCGGAAAAGTTGCAACTGAAGGGCGAGGCCATGTTCGTTGGCGGCGGCAACCCGGAGCGGTTTCGCGTGTTGCGAACAAAACTGCCAGATGTCCCCGCCGACTGGACGCCGCCCGCTCCACCACGTTCGGAATATCGCCACGCCGCCGCGCCCACAAAACCTGCCGCGCTGCGCGAATTGTGGAATGGGGCGAACGAGGATGATCGGCGGTTGATCGTGGGAGAGTATGTTCTTGCCAACGCGATAAAGGCGGACGTTGCGCTTGGCGATGCGCGCGGGCAACTGAGCAAGTCCATGTTCGTGCGATTGGTGACTGGTCGTCCGCTTGCCGGGAATTTGGTGGAAGGCGGGTTATCTAAGTTGTATGACGCGGCAATGTCTACTCATACTGCTACTGCTACCGCAGAAAACCCTCCCCTACCCGATTAAAACGCGCGGGAGAGGGGTAGCAGTAGCAGTAGCAGTAGGCGAGTCGCCCCGCCGCCGCTACACGTTTGACCCACGCGGCGCGTGGGCGTTCGCGGGCGGCAGGGCGATGCACCCCGGCGCGGCCTAGTCTCGTTTCCGAGAGCACGGCATGAAGCCGACTTTCAACCACGATAGGGTATTTGTATTCTAGTCCACCAGCCAGCGCCAAAGCCTGCGCAGACCGCGCGGCTCTGGCTGGTGTTTGAGGTTGAGCCGCCTGGCGGCTTCTGCTGCACTCAAAATATGGTGATGTGATTGCAAATTCTCCGGCGCAATTAACAGCACGTTGATACCTTGCAGGATACCGACTGCCTTGCCCTGCTCTAGAACGGTCAGCAAGTCATCATCAAACTCTTCGCGGGGATATTGTTTTTGTTTGCTCATGCGCTCAGAATACGGGGTGGGCATGAGAAAAATGGCAACACTTGAAGATTAAATTTTTCTTTCTGTGCAGGACAATTACGCCAGCATCAAACCAATTTGTCGCATCATTAAGTTTCTCCGCTGTTCCTCGTGAACCCCTCTTGCGTAAAACTTCCTTTGCGCGAGAAATTTCTTTCAAGAACAATTCTTTGTCAGAGGCTAGATAGATTTTCATTATTCCACCTCCTTGTTGTCATTGGCGGCGGCCATGATGGTCGCATTGGCGGCGCACTGCCCGCGCCAGTGTTCCTCCAACTCTTCCGGCCACGTGTCCGGGCGCGGAAGATTCTTGACAATTTCAATTTCCTCGGCGGATATTACCCCGCCATTCATGACGTAGGTGGCGATCGCCGCCATAAAATCGTCCTTTCTCTCGTGCCATACCTGCTGGGCGTTTTGCCAGCAAGACTCGTGATGATGTGCGTTCATCAACACGCGTAACGCTGCAACGTTAGAGTCAGATGCGCATTGATCCTGAATCCCCTGTATTTCCTCCCACGCCGGGGGAGAGGGAATAAAAAACTCTTGTTGCCCCGGCTGGGAGAGCAGAAAGCTCTCCCAGTTCTCAATCGACTGGGCGATCTCTGCGAGATCGCCTACCCACATCCCGCGGATAGGCTCGTTCATTTTTCCAAGCATGCTCTCGTGAACGAGAGCTTTTGTTGGATAATCTCGCGTCTCATCGTTTTGTCTGACGACGAGCTTCCAGTCACACGCGCCGCTCATTCCCTTGCGGCGCACCACTTTGAATGGGTTCACGCGAGTTTTAGATGACAGCTCTAAGGATTCTGAAATGCTCATTCCGGCGACCTCAATTGCTTTCCACAGCAATTGAGAGGTCAGCCGGGGGGCTTTTCCCCCGATGTGGGTGATGGTGATTCTATCCCCATCACTCGTGACGGCGACGCGCGATTTTTTAGGAGGTGTTGCTTCAAAATCGGTTATGCGAATGTGTTGAGTGTTCATGTTAATCCCTCTGTTTTGCTTTAGAATGCGAGGGAGAGTTAATCCCTCTCAAATGCCCCGCCGGTGACTGCATCATCGGCGGGGCGAATTTTTGTTATTTAGTATCGCTCTTGACGCGCTGGACAAATTCGGCGCGTGTTTCATCTGAACGCTGACACCACTCTTTGCCATGCCCCCAGACTTTCAATTTATCTGGGGAGTATGCCTCGCGGGAAACCGCGATTTGATATGTTTTATCGTTGATTTTGATGGTTCTTTTGTCGTGCAGCTCTTCCATGATTTCCTCCATTTCCCGCAGGCTCAAGCTCATCTGCGGGAAGAAATATTTTTATGCTTTCTTTTTCAACAGGTCGCGCGTTGGTTTTTAGTTGGTTAGATTCTCAACAATAATGCGGATTGCATTGTTGCGATCGAGGTTTCCGACTTCCTCTCCGTTGTCGGCAACGGCATACTTGCCGTTCTTTTCAAGATACACAACTGTTAAACCAGCAACATCGTAACCTTGCGGGGTTGCATTTTCGATGGCTTCTTTTGCGAGTTTTTTGGCTTCTTGTTTTGTCATTTTATTTTCCTTGTTTTTTTTATTTTTGGTTGATGGTCGTATTATAGCTATAAAATAAATCTTGTCAATAGCAAAATTGACAATAACACAGCAATTTTTGAAAATACTAGCCAAGTGGCTAGGTTCCCTTGACTTTATAGCTAGAAATCAATACAATAGCTTGAAATGGCAGGAAAAATAGGAAATAAAAACGCGGCAAAGCCCGCTGGGGAAAAAACTCGCGTCAGGCAAATAACTTTGCGCGAGCATGAACGCGATTTTTTTGTGAAACTCGCGGATGGGGAAGGATTGACGCACGGCATTCGCCGCGCTTATGAGATGCTCGGTGATGAGAAACTCCTCATCGCCGCCGCCGATGCGTCTGGCGCGGCGCGGACGCTGACCGGGGTTGAAACGGACGGCACACGCACCTCGCTCGTGGCGCGCAAGGGGTTGCAACTTGCCGTGCGCAACGGGGAGATTGTAGTCGTGTATTTGTGGCGGCTCAAGGATGAGCCGTTTGATGCCGGGGGTGGGTGGTGCCCGATTGACGACCCCGAACGCGCTTCTTTGGATATTGAGAATTACTCGCTATTCAGAGATATTGAACCAGCGAGTTGACGCAGGGCAATCTCGATGCCATCTGAGATGTTGCCGCCGCCGAGTTGCGCGGCATAGGGCAGTTGATTATTGACAGGCAGAACGGATGTGCTATATTTATGGCGTGGCAGCTGTTTCCGCAAAAACCGAACTTGAACGCATGTGCATGATTGCCGTGCGCGATTTGTTGCGCACGGGCGGTGATTTGTCTGGCACGGTGGTGTTAAGCCTGGCCATCCACAATGCGCGAGAGCTAACCCCGGCTATTGAGCGCCGGGGCGCAAAAATACAGTTGCCGCTTGGCGCGGCTATGATGCCCGCGAAAGAATAAAATGGATGTAGAATAATCTCAATTCAATAAACGCGACTCAGTTGAGCGCGGCTGATGCACAAGAGATTGTGCCAGCCGCGCTTTTTTGTTTTTCACTTTATGAGATTTATTCTCGCGCTTTTAACTTTCGCTTTCATTTTCGCGCACCCCAACGCGGCCAGCGCGGCCACGCCGCGCCCAGACGTGAATCACTGCATCGCGGCCTACTCGTTTGCAGATGAATCCTTGAAATTGTTTGAAAAGCAAACGGGCATCCCGCGCGCGGCGGTGTGGGCGATTGTGTGGAAAGAAAGTCGGTGTCAGGGTGATTTCATCGGCGCGAGTGGTGAAATTGGGCTGGCGCAGATTGTGCCGCGCGATACTACGCTACTGCCTCGCGTGTGGTTCACAGACCGCCCCACCACAATTGAACTCATGGATGCGCAGGCAAACGTCTACGCCGCCGCAAAGATTTTGCGCGAGAACCGCGACCGCTACTGCAAGGGAGATTTGATGTGCGCCCTGCGCGTTTACAACGGCGGCACGTCTAAGTGCGTCATCGGCGGCGGGCGCGACAGCCGCGCCATGCCAGCATTTGCGCGGGCGGGCGGTATTTGCGCCCGCGCGTGGCGGTATGCCATCGCCGTGAGCGAAGGCATGAAGGCGGTGAAGTGATGGACTGGCGGATGTGGATGTTTCGTTGGGTTGACGCGCAGATAACGAAACTGCGTCGCCGGAATTACGCCGCCATTTATTTGAAAACCGCGCACTGGCAGGAAACGCGCGAGAAAGCCATTGCCCTCGCTGGTGGGTGTTGTCACGAGTGCGGCAACACGCGCGGGCTGGAAGTTCATCACAAAACATACGCCCACCTGGGCGATGAGCAACCACAAGATTTAGAGGTGTTGTGCGACTGTTGCCACGCAGAGCGGCACGCCCTCGCCAACGCAAAAAAGAAGGTGAAATATGCTTAACGGAATCCTCAAAGCCGCGTCTGCCGCGCTCTCCATTTGCCCGGCGGCCAATGTCCGGGTGGTGGATGGCGACACCATCGTGGCGGATGTCGGGCTGCCCGCATGGACAAAAGTATCTATGCGCGAATATGTGCGTTTCACTGGCGTGGACGCGCCGCCGGCGGGAACATCCAATGGCGACAAAGCCACCGCATGGCTCAAGGAAAAGTTGGGCGACAAACCGGTGACGCTGGTCGTCAAGAACAGCCGCGACCAGCACGGGCGCGTTTTGGCCGAGGTGTGGCTGGACGGCGAGGACAAGAGCGTGAACACCCAGCTGGTCGAGGCTGGCATGGCCGTGATTTACAAGGATTTGGAGGCCGCGAATGAAATTGCTTAAATCCCGCGCATTCATCACGGCGGTGGTGGATGCCATCGTAAAAATTGTGTTTTTGGTGGCGGGCAAATACGCCGCGCCAGACGCGGCAGACATGCTGCACCAGATTTGGCTTATCGCCCAGCCGATTGTGGGGCTATTGATCGTGGCGTTCACCATCAACGATGAGGCTGAGCCACTGGTGCAACGCGCCATCAGCCGCGAACTCACCTCGCGCGGGTTGAATGTTAAAACCCCAACCGCGCGAACAAGTGCATGGGGTGGGAATAGCACAACCATCCCCGTGCGCATCATCGGTAAATTCCCGGATGATATTCAGCCACCGGAGGCGCAAGATGAATGACAGCATCGCCCTGTGTGTGGGCCTCAACGCATTTCTCAGCCCGCAAATTCCGCGCCTGAACGGGTGCGAAAACGACATGCGTAACATGGCCGACTACCTCGCCAAAGCGGGCTACGAGGTGCAAACGGCCACCGGAGAAGCGGCTGGCTTGGCGCGCATCGCGGAATGGATGGGCCGGGCCGCGATTGCCGCTCAGCGTAGCGAAGTGAAGCGTATCGCCTTCAGCATCTCCTCGCACGGCACGCAGGTGCCGGACAAAAACGCGGACGAGACAGACAAATGGGACGAGGCTATTGCGACGTGGGACACCCACGTCGCAAACGGGCGATGGGTGCAGCTTCTTGTGGATGACGACATTAACAAATGGCTGGCCAGCTTTCCTGCGGATGTGGACGTGCAAATGTGGGCCGATTCGTGCCACAGCGGCACGGTAAGCCGCGCGGCGTTGCACTATGCCATCCGATACCTTCCCCAGCCCGATGGCCGCGCCATTACCCAGCCGCGCCCCCGCGGCCTGCTCACGCCGTCTCGCGTGAAAGAGCTGGAACGGGCGGGCCGCATCAACCGCCGAATTTGGAGCGCGTGCCGGGCCGATCAGACCGCCGCCGATGCAGTGATTGGCGGCAAGCCGTGCGGGGCGTTTACCTATGCGTGGTTGAACGCCGCCGCCAAACGCGGCACGGACGCGCAGATTTTGGCGCGGTGCCGCACGCTTTTGCGCAAGGGCGGATTTGATCAAGAGCCACAGGTGGAGGTCGGGTAGGCAATGAGCGCGGCGGATTTTGATGTTTTGATGTTTATGCGACTGGTCGTGGCGCTGGCGGCGGGCGGACTGTTTGCCTGTCTTGTTTATGCCTGGAGAAAGCGTATCGTTGATGGCCGCGACTTGCTAGCAGCGTTGACGATGGCCGCGCATGTTTTTATCTATCGGCTTTACGTGGTGCTGGTGCTGGACTTAAATCTTTGGGGAACGCACTTTTTACCGGGCGGCATGATTGAAATGTGGGCAACACTGGCCTATTTGCACGGCATCATCACCTTTCTTGGCTACGTGTTACTTGTAATTCATCGTGGCAAAGGAGAGGTGTGATGGATTTGGGGGTAATTCTCGGTGTCATATCTCTGATTGGGCTGCTCGTTTTAACCGCCGTGCTGTTTTTGAAACCGTTTCAGCGGAAGGGCGGAGAGGACGGGGGTGAGGTGGTGAGGTATTACAAAAAAGAGAACGAGGAGTTGCTAAAGCAAAACAAAACCCTCGCAGCCGAAAAAGACACCTTGAAAGCCGAAAAAGAAACGTTTTTACTGGAAATAGATGGCTTGAAACGCAGAATCGCCGATCTCGAAAATGAGAACGCGGCTTTGCGCAGTCGGGTGGAGTTTTTGTTTGAACAGGTAACAGGCAAAAAGTCATCGCAGAAAAATTCTTCCGCCGCCTCGCGCCGCGCTGTTCTTTTCGTGTCTACTTCATCCATGCCCGGCGCGATTCTCAACACCGGTGTGGAAGCGCGGGTGGTAGAGGACGCTCTACGCAAGACAGGGTTCGAGTTTCGGGCGATACAGGCCGCGCGACCGCACGACATCACCCGCGCCATTTTAGATTTTCGCCCAACCATTTTGCATTTTGCGGGACATGGCGCTGACGGAGAAATTTACCTGGAAGATGAGACGCAAAAGCCAAAAGCCGTCACGCTGGAAGCCATTTCGCGCCTTTTGAAACCCATGCCCGTGACTGGAGTGGTTCTCAATGCTTGTTATTCCGCTCAAAACCTCGCTCCGTTGATGAGTGTTTCGCAGTGGGCGGTGGGGATGCGCAAGGCGGTGCAAGACCCATCCGCCATCGGGTTTTCTGATGGGTTTTACATGGCGCTGGCCGAAGGGAAAAACGTTCAGTCCGCGTTTGACGTTGGCGTTGCAAATGCCGGGATGCAATCTGTCGGGCAGATGGACATCCCGATTCTGGAGATGCGCAGATGACAACCGTTCCTTTTATTTCTCAGCTCAACAATGCGCCGCGCAACGACTGCGGCCCGGCTTGCGCCCTCATGCTGGCGCGGTCAGTCGGCAAGGGGCTGACCGACACGGTGGAGCAATGGAGCAAAGAACTGCCCACCGCGCGCCAGATTGACGCGGAGGACAACGGCACGACCGCTAATGAACTGGCGGCCATGCTAAAAAAGATGGGATGCGACCCGATTCTTTCGCCTGTCGCGCCTTACCCTTGCATCGCGCTGGTTGACTATGCGATGTTGCCAGTAGCGCAACGTTACGACCAAAGCGGGCGCACATTTGGGCACTGGATTGTGCGCCTGAGCGACACCGAATATCATGACCCGTATGCCGCGCACGGCAACCATGTGGCGGACGCGGCTACGCTGGATACGGCCATCAGAACCGGTGCGGGTAAATACTGGGGCGGGTTTGTAGTCAAGGTTGGCATCCGCGACACTGCGCGAAGTTTGCCCGCCGCGCTGATTGTCACCGGAACGGATGGTATGGGTGTGAATGTCCGCGCCTCTGGAGCCATCAACGCGCAAAAAATTGGGGTGATGGGCGAGGGGCGAGCCATGACGGTGGTGGAGGAACAAAGTGGCTGGTCGCGGATTCAGCTTGTAGATGAGCCGCCGAGCTGGGCCAAGGGATGGGTGAAGTCCGACTACCTCGCCGCCAGAACGGCGCAACCCGCACCGGTTGTGGCCGCGCCGCGCAAGGTTTTGGTTGGGGTGAACGTTATCACCGACACCGGCGCTCTGGCCGAGGCCGAGCGGGCCGGCTGCAAATTCGCGCTGGTGATGGGCGCCAACAGAGAGGCCGCCGATTTTGCGCGCAATCACCCCGACGGGTATTGCATGTCTCGTGTCTATATTGGCAACTCCCGATGGACGGCGGACGACTTTATTCGCGCTCTTGGCGTGTCTGCCGATATGCCGTCCAATTTGGTTTTGACGTTGTTCAACGAGGCCGATAGCTGGGGTTCATCGCCGCGCGAGCTGGAAGAGCGCATGAGGGTGGAAGTGGAGTTCGTGCGCAAGGCGCGGGCGATGGAATGCAAGGCTGTTATCGCGCTTGGCACGTTCAGTGTGGGAAACCCGCAATTTGCGCTGGGCGCGCCTGAATACGCCGACACCGTGCGGCTCATTCGGCAGTATTACACGCCATTGTGGGACGCGGGCGAAATTGGACTTGACTATCACGCCTACGCGCCGAGCATGGCGCATATTTACGACGAAGATTTGGTCTGGCACGAACGCCGCTGGCAGTTTTACTTTACCGTGTGCGGGTTTGCGCCGGACAAGGGGCAGGGTGTGTTCTTTGGTGAGTGCGGCGTGGATGAGGAGGGCGTGGGCGGACTGCCCGCGCACAAAGCAACCACTGAAGATGTAACAAAACACATCGCGCGGGTGGTAGAGATTCAATCCCGTCCGGTGGTGGTGGACGGGCGCGAGTATCCATCGCCTGTGCGCGGTGGTGCGATATTTTGTTACGGCAATAACGGTGACCCGCGCTGGGCCAATGGCTATGACGTCCGCAGATTTGGCCCAGCGCCGTTTGTGAAGGCCGGCGCATGGGTTGGGGCGCGGGCATTGCGCAAGGCGATGAAGCCAAAGGGGTAATGATGCGCATATACGGAAAAGTTGACGCTAACCAGTCCGAGATTGTGCGCGCATTACGTGACATGGGTGCATTCGTGCAATCTATTGCAAATATAGGCGATGGGTGCCCGGACTTGCTGGTCTCGTTTCGCGGCAAGTGGTTTGTGTTCGAGGTGAAGTCGCCCGGCGGGAAACTCACGCCAGACGAAGCGAGGTGGCACAACGAGGCGCGGGCGTCCGTGTTTGTGGTGTTTGGCGCGGGCGAGGCGATAAAAATCTTGGAGAAGGAAACAGCCAGATGACCAAAAAGATTAAAACCATTGCCGATTTGACGCCAGACGCAGCCAATCTCAATAAAGGCACGGAACGCGGGCGTTATTTACTGGAAACGTCCGTGAGCAAGCTGGGGCTTGGCCGCTCGGTTCTGGCGGACAAAAATGGAACACTGATTGCGGGCAATAAAACCACCGAAGTGGCTGGCGAATTGGGCATAGGCAAGGTGCGCGTAATTGAGACGGATGGGACGGAGTTAATTGTGGTGCAACGCACGGATTTGGATATGGCCGACCCAGACGACCCGCGCGCGCGGCAACTGGCATTTGCGGACAATCAGGTTGGGGCGCAAAATTTGGCGTGGGACGCTCAGGCGTTGCTGTCAGCGGCGCAGGCAGATGATTTGAGCGATTTTGTGCGTGATGATGAACTAAAGGCGATGATTGAATCCGCGCAAGAGGAAGAGAGCAATACGGGCGGAAATAGCAACGTTGACGCAGAACCGCAAATTGACAAAGCCGAAGAACTCCGCGCCAAGTGGGGTGTCGAGACGGGGCAGCTTTGGGAGCTTGGCGACCATCGGTTGCTGTGCGGGGATAGCACGAAGAAGGAGGATGTGGCGAACCTTATGCGCGGAGAGAAGGCGCAACTCATTCACGCAGACCCGCCGTATGGAATGGGAAAAGAAAAGGACGGGGTAGAAAATGACAACCTCTACCGCGAGGAGTTGGACGCCTTCCAAATGGCATGGTGGCAAGCCTTTCGGCCACACACCGAAGACAACGCCAGCGCTTACATCTGGGGAAACGCTGAAAACCTCTGGCGACTCTGGTATTGCGGCGGGCTAAAAAACAGCGAGCGCCTAACGATGCGCAACGAAATCGTGTGGGATAAGGGCCACGGGCAAGGCATAGGCTCCGCCGATCATCGAATGTTTCCAACCGTGTCGGAGCGGTGCCTTTTCTTCATGCTTGGCGAGCAGGGATTTAATAACAACGCGGACAACTATTGGGAGGGGTTTGAAAAAATACGGTTATATCTTGACGGAGAAAGAAAAAAGGTTGGGTGGACAAATAAAGTGGTCGCCGACTTTTTTGGTTTTCATCCAAGAATGGCAGACCATTGGTTTAGTAAAAGCCAGTGGAGTTTTCCAACGGAAGACCAATATAAAAGATTGCAAAAAGAAGCGCGGGAATACGACGCTTTCAAGCGGGAATACGACGACCTCAAGCGGGAATACGACGACCTCAAGCGGGAATTTTATTCAACACGCGCACACTTCGACAACACGCACGACAACATGGCAGATGTTTGGTCATTTCCTCGCGTCACTGGAGAAGAACGCCACGGCCACGCCACGCCGAAACCCGTTGAGATGATGAAGCGCGTCATGCTTTCAAGTTTGCCCAAGGGCGGAATATGCGTGGAGCCTTTCGGAGGCAGTGGGTCAACTTTAATGGGTGCAGAAAATACAGGCCGCAAATGCCGCGCCATAGAAATCTCTCCAGCCTATGTGGCAGTTGCGTTGCAGCGGTGGGTCGACGCAACCGGGAAAACGCCTAAATTATTACAATGAACGCATGGGAGCGGCGCAAGGGCGAGAGCAAAGAAGCCTATGCCGCGTTTGAGGCTTATTACACGCTTGAATTTGACGAGCGCAGTATTGATGCGGCGTATCAAAAGCGGAATAAAAACGGAAAGACAAACGGCACTTGGCGCACGTGGTCAACGCGCCACGATTGGGTTGACCGTTCCGCCGCCTACGATGCGCACATGGCCGCCATCCGCCAGCAGGAACGCGAAAAGCGGGAACGGAAATGGGCTATTCGGCGCGAGAGATTGCGCGAGGAGCAATTAGACCGGGAGCTGCGGCATGCGGACGCGCTTGAAACAAAGGCGCTAAAGCTGCTTGCCTTAAACGAGCGCATGGCGACGGCAAAGGACGAGCAAGGACGCCCGATTGTGTTTGCGCCCGCCCATGCCAGTGAATTTGGAAAGGCGGCGGATATGCTGAAAACCGCCCGCGAATTTATGCGCGGCGTTCTTGAAATGCCCGTTGGCGTAACCCGTCAGGAACTCACCGGCAAGGACGGCGGGGCGGTAAAGGTGCAGGGCGGATTGTCGCCGGAGTTTACCGCCGCGCTTAATAAGATTTATGGTGGCGCGAATGGATAGCATCTCGCGCTACGTTGATGCGGGACGCTTCGCCGGATGCCCGCGCGAGCAGATGGAAAACTTCTACAAAGCGGGGGTAGTGCTGCAACCGCGCCAACTGGCAATGGCGGCGGCGGCACGAGAATGCGATGCGCCAGACGGGCCGGTGATGGTTGGAGTTGGCGGCGCGCGCGGCGGGGGCAAAACGCACTGGGCATTTGCGCAAATGGGGGCAGACGACTGCCAGCGTTACCCTGGCCTCAAGTTTTTGTATCTTCGCAAGGTGATGAAATCTGCGCGTGAGGCATTCTCTGATGTGTTCCCGCGTGTATATGGCGGGCTTGCGCACGAATACAAGGCGCATGAGGGCGTCCTAAAATTTGACAATGGGAGCAGGGTTATTCTCGGCCACTTCAAAAACGAGAGCGACATTGACGCTTATCTAGGGATTGAATATGACGCGGCGGTAATTGAAGAGGCGACAACGCTATCTAACGCAAAAATGCGCTCCATCCGCTCGGTCATCCGCACGTCAAAAGACGGCTGGCGTCCGCGTATTTATTTCACCACCAACCCCGGCGGGATTGGGCATGCGTGGTTTAAGCGCATGTTTATTGAGTCATTTCGCAAAGGAAAACAGACCGAGACGCGATTTATTCCGGCCACAATAGACGACAACGCATTTGTGAACCCGGAGTATCGCAAAACGCTGGATAGTTACACCGGATGGCTTCTTAAGGCATGGCGGTATGGCGATTGGGATATTGAGGCGGGGCAATTTTTTACAAACTTTCGCGCTGATATTCATGTGGTCAAGCCGCTGGAATATATTCCCATCGACTGGCTTTTGTGGGGTGGTCTGGACTACGGATTTACTCACTTTACCGCTTACGTGGCGGGGGCGATGGACAACGAGGGCAACATATACGCGCTCGGAGAACACGCCGAGGCGAAGAAGTTGCCGGAATTTCACGCGCAGTCTATTCGCGGTTTATGGGGGCGAATGGGGGTCGGCATGGATCGCGTTCATGCCACCTATGGCGGGTCAGATTTTTTTAGCAAAATCCGCTCAGATGTGACGATTGCCGCGGAGTATGAGCAGAACGGGATTCCGATACAGCGGGCGAATACAGACCGCGTGGCTGGGGCGGGACGAATACTTCAATTGTTTGGGGATGCTGAGCGGCAAATCAGGCCGCGTTTATTTATTTCAGGCAATTGCGCCAGAACGATTGAGACGTTGCAAGCCATGCAGCACGACCCAAACAGGCCGGAGGATGTGCTGAAAACAAATGTGGACGAAGACGGCGAGGGAGGAGACGATCTTTATGACGCTCTTCGTTATATGGTGATGTCCGCTGGGTATGGCGGGGGAAATTTCGAGGTGTAAAAAATGAACAATTTAGCAAAAGCCGCGTATGCTGCGTGGCGCAGCGCGGAAGAAATATCGCGTCAGCATGAAGTTGTGCAGGCTCGCGCGTATTTTGATGGGGATAAAATGCCAATTCCAAGCGTCAAAATAATGAACGCGCTGGGAATGGAAACGGCGGATGATGTGAAGCGCAGGATGAACATCATTCGGATCATTGTCTCGGCGATCACCGAACGTCTTAACGTGTTTGATGTTGAAGCGGATAACAGCGAGCTTAAAGCGTGGGCATGGAGGCTCTGGCGCGACAACAGAATGGCGATACAGCAGGACGACGTATATCACAACGCGGTAAACGATGGAGAGGCGTTTGTGATTGTGGACTGGGATGCAAAAAACGCTCGCGCCCGCCTTACCCCTCACCCAAGATTTACATGCGGCGCGGCTGGCGGTGATGAGTTTGGCTGCAAGGTGTTTTACGAAAACGATGACGAAAACCAGCCGGTCATCCGCGCCTCAAAACGCTGGCGCGAGGAATTGGACAACGGCGATACGCGGCTTCGGCTTACCGAGTATTACCCAGACCGAATAGAGAAATATGAGGATACAGGGAGCGGGCTTGTTCCGCTTCGGGACGCGGAGGATGTAAGCTGGCCGCTGGGGTGGGTAAACGCGAAGGGAGAACCACTGGGTGTTCCGGTAATTCATTTCTCGGAACGCTCCATGCGGCCATATGCGCTGGATGCATTCGGAACACAGGACGATATTGTGAACGCGGTATATGACCTGCTGGGGTCGTCCAGATATTCTGCGTTTAGAATTTTTGTGGCGATGGGATGGTATCCGACAACGGACGGCAAGCCTCCGGCGGCGGATGGCTCGAACGCGCTGGGGTTGAAGCCGGGGCATGTTATTGGAAACGGGACGAAGGGGCCGGGGGAGGCCACGTTTCAGGCCATTGAGGGCGCATCTTTATCACCGCATATAGACATTGTGCGCGAGTTTATTTTTTACGCGGCCACTGTGACTGATACACCGATGTATCGCTTTATGGTTTCGGGACAAATTGCTTCGGCTGATACTCTGCGCCAGCAGGACGAGCCTTTGATTGCGAAGTGTGTAAAGCGACAGGCGCGGTTTGGGGATGCGTGGGATGACGCGCTTTACATGGCGCGTGAAATTGACCGCACTTTTGGCGGGAAGGCATTGCCGGATGGGGATATAAAAGTGCAGTGGGAAACCGCGCGCAAAATACCAGAAACCGAACGAATTGCCGCCGCGAAAGAAAAGAAACTACTGGGTGTGCCGGACGAGCAGATATGGAGCGAACTTGGCTATTCAGACGCGCAGATTGAAGGATTTAAGGTCATGCCGTCTTATGCCAGCCGCCAGAAACTAACCAGCATGGGGCTGACCAGCCAGCAGGGATAAATGAACGCGCACGAAAAAGCCGTAAATGCCGCGCTGGATGCCAACGACAAACTTGGCGCGATATTTGATGGGTTGGGGAATGCCAGCAACCCGCACGGGAGTATCGTGCGGCTTTATCGCATGGCGCGCGCGGCATTGTTGCACAATCTGCAAAATGAGTCCGCTGCGTTGGACACTTTGCGGACATTGCGCGAACAGTTGTATGCCGTCATCGGGAACATGTTGACCAAAAGCGAGGAGCTGGGGCGATGGCAGGCCGAGAAGCAATTGGCCGCGCTTGGAATTGCGCCGGTCGAGGCCGCGCCAATTGCTAAAACGGACATATACGCCGCGTTGATGAGCGCAGTAGACGCGCAATTGCAGGGCGCGGCGGCGTTGATTCTCAGTGGGACGCCGGATATTTCTTTGTTGCTGGGAGATGACACCCGCGCGGGAATTGTTACGCCTGGCGTAATTACGGTGGAGGCGGCAAAGTGGGCGGCCATTCTCGTTGGAATGGTGTTTCGATCCGCATTGCCGAACGCAAAAAGTGAGCGCGGCGCGGATGTATACGTGCGACAGGCAGTGGCGGCTATTGATGAGCGCACTACCGATTGTTGTCTGCGCGTAAACGGCCAGATTGCCACATTGGACGGTGATTTCACCCTGACGGGAACGCCGCGATTTGCAGACCATGTTCATGCCCCGCCGTTTCATTGGAATTGCAGAACGGCCACCGCTTTGGTCAGGGCGGACGCGGCGGATGACGCATTGACGCGCTCGATGCGCGAGGCCGCGCGGGCGGAACTAAACGCGCGGCAGGATGGTAGCCGGAAAGAAATACACCCGGCGCACGCGAGGAGCAGGCGATGAGTGATAGCGACCTTTTGCGGGCTATCGAGGCTGAGATTCAGGCGCATCGAGACGCACTGGCGCGGCTGGGGCGCGTTCGCGCGGGGTTGCTATCCAGTATGGGCGGGACGCCAATTTCAGAAATGCCATGCAATGCAAATGGTGAATTTGAGCACGCGTCAAAGTCCTAAATGGAATTTGCGTTCTTGCCGCGCAATACCAGCATCGCATTTTTCTTGGTTGTTATCGCGTAGTGCTTCCACCAATTAACTTCACCCTGTAAATTATTTGCCATGCCGTGATTGATAGGAATAGATTTCCACTCATTATCTTCGTCGTCGTACCAGACCATGAGTCTGTATCCAGCGTTTATTAACCCCATGCAATCCATTTGGCGCAACTTGATAAAAATAAAACGATTTAATTCTTCGGAAGAATTGCTGGTATTTCTAATAATTTCGAGTTGCGCATTTATAATTCTTGCGTTTTTATAAGTGTTTTTGATGGCGTTCCAAAATTCAACAATCATGTAAACAAAAATGAATCTCATCAAGCGGGAGTATCGCTCAAAATTTAGTTAAAAGCAATTGACAGCAAGCAATAACCGGGTGTATAATCGCCCCTGACAAAAGAACAAACGTTCCACCTGCAACTGCATAGCACTTGCGGGTGACGCAAAACCGGAAGGCATGACGCGCCGCTTTTGACGCAGAGAAATCTGTGTTGAAAGCGGCGCGTTTTTGTTTTTCCACATTGCGCGAGATGCGCGAAATGGTGAGATGCCATGGCAGATAACACAACCAACCCCGGCGAGACGCCGGCGCAACCGAAGTCTGAGGCGCCGCTTACGTGGGATACGTGGCAGACCGCTTGGACTGAGGAGCAAAAGGGGCTTTACAAGGCTCAAACGGAGAACCTAAAAAAAGCTCTTGACACGGAGCGGGAGAACCAAAAGGCGTTAGCAAAACTGGTTAAGGAATTGCAGGGAAAGGCCGAGGCGGGGAGCGAAATGCAAACCAAACTCAGCCAGATGCAGGAGCAACTCCAATCGGCCAGCCGCCGCGCCGACTTTGCGCTTGACGCTCCGGCAAAAGGTGTGACCAACGTTAAAGCTGCCCTCACGCTGGCTATTGCAGATGGATTGATTGACAAAGACGGCAAGGTGGACTGGGACGGCCTCAAAGAGGCTTACCCGGAAATGTTTGCAAAACAGCAAACACCGCCGCCGGATACAAACAGTCAGGAACGCGGGAAGGGCGGCGGACTGACACACGAACAGTTGATTGCGAAGAAACGCGCGAGCGGAATTTATTCGCAATTCTAAGAGGTTAAAAAATGGCATTGGTAACGAAAGTTTCTACCGCCAGCATGGACACCGTGACGGCGCAGGTCGCGCCACAAATCAGCGGGTTGTATGCCGGTGAGGATTTGGGGATTGCCGCGCCTTGCTACATCAAAGCCAGCGATGGCAAGGTGTATCAGTCCAACGGCACGGCGGCTAACGAAGCCGCGACTGTTTACGGATTCACACCCCGCGCGGCTAAATCGGGCCAGCCCATCACGCTGTATGGGTTGGGTACACGGTTCAAGTATGGGAGCGGGTTGACCATTGGTGCAACCCTGTATGCAGCGGCAACGGCTGGGGCACTGGATACAGCCGCCACAACTGGTGACGCGGTAGGCGTGGCGAAAGTCATCACGGCAACAGACATCATCGTGATCCGCGCGAACGGAAAGGGGGCTGCATAAAATGGCACAGAACACTGGAACATATGACATCAGCGCTTTGCTGGCTGTCAAAAATCAAAGCGTAGCCCAATATGGGCTGAGCAACATTGAGCCTGTGTTGAGGGCGGATTTGGCCGCGCACAATGCAAACACGCTCGCCATGCTGAGCGACTTGTGCGAAGTCACCACAGACCGCCAACGCCGCTACGGCGGCGCGACTGACGGAGAAATGGTTGAGGTTGATGAGTTTGGGCGCGCCCCAACTCAGACCACAACGTCTGGCGATACAGTTGCCTTCCCGCTCCGGCTGTTTCAATACAACATTGGGTGGACGGCCAAGTGGTTTGAGATGCACACTCCGGAGGATATGGCGATGGCCCAGATCGCGGCCGAAAAAGCCCATCTGCGCGCAGTTTTGCGCGACATTAAAAAGGCTGTCTTTTTGAGCGCAAACTACACGTGGACGGATTTTCTCGTGGACAAGGTTGATCTTTCGGTGAAGCGGTTGATCAACGCCGATGGCGCGAACATCCCCGGCGGCCCCAATGGCGAAACATTTGACGGCTCTACGCACACGCACTACAACGCCAATGCGAGCCTGACCGCAGCCGCGTTTTTGGACAACATCCGAGATGTGGTTGAACATGGGAATGGCGGGGTGCGCGTGGTGATCAATGCCGCAGACGAGACAGCCGTGAGCGCATTGACGGGGTTCAAAGCCTTGTCTGACGCTCGGTTTGTTTACAACGCGACTGATGTGACAAAACAAACACTTGACCTGAGCCGGCTGGACAACCGCATGGTTGGGTATTTTGGGGCCGCTGAAGTGTGGGTGCGCCCGTGGGGTATCGCAAACTACGCTCTGGCCTATGACCCCTCCGCTTCTCAGAAGCCTTTGGCATTCCGCCAGCGCGCTCAGTCCACGTTGCAGGGTTTGCGCATGGCGGCTGAAACGCCAATGCACCAGTTGTATGCCCGCTTTATGGAAGATGAGTTCGGCGTTGGCGTGTGGAATCGCACCGCCGCCGCCGTTTTGTATTTTGCTGGCGCAAGTTACACAGACCCAACGATTGCCTAATTTAGAAGCCGGAGCAATCCGGCTTTTAATAAAACAGGAGGTGTATGGACACGATACCAGGCGGGCATTACATCGGGACGGATGGCAAGCCGCATGACGCGAACGGAAACCCGATAGTCGCGCCGCAGGAAACCGCAAAGCTGAGCGAGAAGCCATTGGAAAAGAAGAGCAAGAGCAAGGAGAAATAGCGTGTCTTTTACCTATTTCCTGCAAACAGACATTGGGAAAATGCGGCTCGAACTGGGGGATACCACCCCCGGCGTTGGCATTACGCCAACAGGCGCGAACTTGACCGATGAAGAGTTGCAGATTTGGTTGGACCGCGAAGGCGATTTGATGCGCGGGGTTGCCGCCGCGTGCGAGGCATTGTCTCGCGCGTGGACGGCGAGCGCGACCATCACGGTGGGGCCGCGCACCGAGACGTTTGGCGCCCTGGCAGGGCAATGGGCAAACAGGGCGCGGGCATTGCGCGCTTCATATGGCGAAACTCCGGGGAGCGGGGTATCAGGCGCGTTTTCGGTTGGGCTTAAGCGCGCGGACGAGGAGGGCATTGACGAATATGAGCGTCAGTAGGGCATTCTCCAGAAAACTTACGGTCACGGCCAATGTGATGCGCCCAGCGACTGCGGTGGCGGGGACGGGCGCGTCAACACTGGTGCTGTCTGGAATCCTTTGCACGCCGCTTGATCCAGTATCGCCTGAGTTGGCCGCGCGTGATGGGTTTGCGCCGCCGTATGCCCTTTTGCAGACATTTACCCCGTCAAGCGGGATAAAAAACGGGGATTTTATCGCGCCAACAAATGGTTTTCATGCAGGCAGGCAACTTCCAGTTATCTCGGTAGCGGCATGGGACGGGATGGGCGGGTTCTGGAATGTGAAATGCGAGGACACAAAACGATGAGTTACGACCCCGCCCTAACCATCACAGGAATTCAGGAAGCGCAACACGACAACCTGAGGATGATCGCCGCCCTGCGCCCGGATGACGCACTGGGGCGCATGGTCAAGGCGGTTGCCATTGACCTGCATCGTTACAAGATTGGGATAACTCATGTTGATACCGGATCGCTTCGCGCCGCGCAGCAAATCCGAATAGAAAACGGCGGGGCGCGGGCTGTTTTGTTTACCGATGAAGGGGCGATAAACCCGCGTTCTGGCAGTCGCCCGGCTGTATATGGGCTTTACGAAGAAGAGCGCGGCGGCGCACACGCGGCGGCGCAGCGCACGGTTGATGAGCGGGCGGTTTCGGCGGTTGATTCTGCTGTCTCGCGCTTTGTGGGGAGTATGCCGTGAATGTGACGCGAGCCGATGTTCGGGATGCAGTTTATACCGCGCTGCTGGCGTGGATGGTTGACCCATCGAAGCCGCTTACGGATGGATATGTGCAAATGGTTTGCAATGGCCTGCCCGCAAACTTTGGCGGGCAGGCGGCGGCGATGTATGTGGCATCGGCTGGCTCGCGGCGGCCTAGTGATTCGGGGTCTGTATTCGGCGGGGATAGCGCGGATTATCGGGTTGAAGTAGCCTTGTGCGTTCGCTACGCGGTTGAGGACGATCTAACCTGGACACAGACACGCGCCGAGCAAATTCTGGATGCGTGCGAAGAAAGACTTGCCGCGTGGGTTCACGCCAACCCATCCATAGCAGATGTAAAAAATCTGACGTATTCAGAAATGACAACCACCAGCACCTTGATTCTGAACGGGGTCGAGTATCGGCTGGAAAAGATATACCTGGACGCGAGGGTTTTTTGATGAAATATCTGGCAAAAACACCGCTCTGGCACAGCAAAAACGAGTGCGAGGTGGCGATTGGAGAAGAAGTTGATCTGTCTCATCTGACACCAGAGCAAATAGATGGATTGATTGACAACGGCGCGATAGAGCGCGTTGAAGACAAGGAGCAAACAGATGGCAACGACAACCGGCGCAGTGGTGGCAAGAAACCTAGAGCTTGAACTGAGCGCAAACGGCACAACGTGGACGGACATTTCCGGCCACTCAAACAAAATCGAATTATCGGGGGGCGAGCGAGACACGGGCAGTATGCCGGTGTTTGGCAATAACTCTCCCATCGTCACGTCTGGCGCGCTGAAAGAGATGGAGACAAAAATATCCATCGTCTATACCGAAGTGCCAACCGAGGCTTACACGATGGCAAAAACCGCTTACGAGGGTGGCGGTGATATCTACGTGCGCTGGTCGCCAAAGGGCGGGACAACGGGGAACTTTCAGTTTACATCCGGCAAGGGTGTGTTGAAAAACCCACCGTATCCGAGCGCAGACGCATCGGACGCGAACCCGATTATGGTGGAACTGAACATTGTCATCCCAAGCGTTTCTCAGGCAACCGTAGCGTAATTTATGGCAAACAAAACCCGTCTCGCGGCTGATCTCGTGTTTGATGTAAACAAGCTGGACATCCCTTCTGGGATGCGCTTGCTTGCCGCCATTGGGACAAGCAGCGATATGCCAATGTCCAGCCTGCCAGAAGTGATGGAGATTGTGGGCAAGGTTGTTGATGGCGGTCTTGATGGCGTGCCGCTGAGCGAACTTGGAGAAGTTACAAAACGCGCGATCGAGTTAATTGGCGAGGCGTTTAACCCAAAATCAACGCCACCGGTGAGCGGCTAAAGCTGGCAATGGTGGCGCATCTGGAAACAGGGGCGCCACCACCGCCAGCCTATGTGGAATTGCACTGGTGGCGTATTTTGGGGTGCGACCCGCGCACAGTTGAACCCGCGCGGTTGTATCAGTTTATGACCTGTCTGTCTGAGGAAGAACGGCACAGTAGAAAATCATGAGCGAGAAACGAGTTGTCATTTTTGTGGAGGCAAAGGACGCCGCCACGAGCGTGCTGCAAAAAATTGGCGGCGCGCTGGGTGACATCGGAAAGATCGCCATTGGGGGGACGCTGGCCGCGGGGTTGGTTGGCATCGGGAATGGGATCGCCAACATCGGGAAAGAAGCGTTTGGCGCGGTGGCCGCGCAGGAACGACTGGGAAAGTCGCTCGAAACAATGCTTGCCCGCGAGATTGTAAAACAGGGCGTTCAAACAAAGACGGTTCAAATCGGGTCAGCGGTCACGCAGATGACCGCAAAACAGTCGGCGGCAAACGCGGAACTGGCGGTAAAGATTGAATCTGCCAAAGCGCGGCTGGCGGTTGCCAATGAGCATCTCGGCGAATCCATCAAAAAAGGCAAGGAAAGCGCGGCTGAGATAAACCAGCGCAAGGCAAGCATTGCGGCGCTTAACGCCAGCATCGGCAAAATGACCGCCGAGATGGACAAAAATAACGCGAGCGCGGGCAAAACGGTGGGGGTGTTTAAGACGACATCCACCCAAACCGTTACGCTGGCCGAGGCGCAACGGCAGGCAGGTGAGAAGGCGAAGGATTTGATGAAATGGATGGAGAAACTCGCCATCCAGTCCCCATTCAGCATGGAGGACGTTTCAGCATCCATAAAACAGGCGATGGCCTACGGCTTCACCAGCGACGAGGCAAAGCGACTGACCCAGGCAAATGTCAATTTAGCGGCGGCCACCGGCGCGTCTGGCGATGTAATGCAGCGCGTTTCGCTGGCGTTAGGGCAGATGCGCGGCAAAGGCAAATTGATGGGGCAGGAGCTGATGCAGATGACCGAAGCCGGTATCCCGTTCCGTGAAATGCTGATTGAATCTGGCAAGGTGGCCGGGCTGACGGGTGACAACTTTGACAAGAAAATGGCGGCTGGGTTAATCTCAGCTCAGGTTGCGATGGAAGCCTATAACGGTTACGTTGAAAAGAACTTTGCGACCGCCGCCAAAGATCAGGCAGGAACACTGGCAGGGCTGGTAAGCTCGCTGGGCGATTTGAAACAAGCCGCTGAACGCGATTTTTTTGGCCCCATTTTCCGCGAAGCGCAACCGTATCTAAACAAGTTTGTGGATGCGCTGCAAGACCCCGCCATTCGCGCGCAAATACAAAACATTGGCGCGGGTGTAGGCGCTTTTGTTGGGCGGCTTATTGCGGGGCTGGGGCAGGCAATAACATGGGTTCAAGCGAACTGGCCGCAAATACAGGCGGTGATTGGCAAGGTTCTGGCGGATGTTGGGATGGTCGTTTCCACTTACATCATTCCGGCAATTTCAACCATTATTGGCGCGTTGGGGTCGGTCATCGGGTGGATTCAAACTAACTGGCCGCAAATTAGCGCCATCATAGGCGGCGTTTTAGGCGGGATTGGGGCGGTGATAAATGAATTTGTCGTGCCGATGGTTCAATTTTTGATTACACAACTCGGCGTGATAGTTGCGTGGGTGCAGACGAACTGGCCGCTTATTCAGCAAACAGTTAGCACCGTTTTTAACGCGATAAAAGGGGTTTTGGATGTTGTTTTGCCAATTCTTTTGCGGGTGGTGGAAGGCGCGTTTAACAGCATCAAGGCCGTTGTAGAAACTGTCATTAACGCCGTGCTGGGTGTGATTACAACGGTGATGCAAATCATCAACGGCGATTGGGCGGGGGCGTGGGCGACCATTCAGCAAACCGTAACAGATGTGTGGGAAGGCATAAAGAAATTTATGGAGGGGCTGCCCAGCGTGATGGTTGGTTTGGCTAAAAATTTAATCGGTGGATTAGTTGAGGGTATTCTCTCAAACGGGGATAAGGTCGTCCAGGCGCTGCGCGGGCTGATTGACCAGGCGATTAGCGATATTAAAAAACTGCTTGGCATTAAATCCCCATCCACCGTATTCGCCGGCATTGGCGCAAATATGGCGCTGGGGTTGAATGCAGGCTACGTCGCCACCCTAAAACCGTTAAGCGCGCCGGCGTTTCCTTCTCTTGATATGGCGGGACGTTTTGGCGGTGATGCCGGGCAATACAGCGCGTTGTTTTCTACCCCTTCTCAGGTTCAATCGCGCGTTGCGCCATCGGCGCGAGAACCTACCGGCGCCACACGAGAACCATTGGTTATACGAATAAATGACAAGACACTGGGCGAGGTTGCCATTGACTGGGTAGAGCGGCGCATTTATCAGGACGGGTTGCGGTATGGCTAACGAGTATCTGATAAAACTATCGCCCACCGCAAACATCAGTGATGGAAAGCTGATGTTTGTCAGATTCAGCCGGACAAAGAATAGCGCAGGAACGATCGCGCCCGTTCTTATCCAACAGGATTTGAGCGGGAACACCGTCACATCGTCTGGCGTGCGGAAAAAGGCATGGGATATTGATGTGGCCGTTTATTACACCGCCGCGCCGGATGGGTTCGCCACGTATCAACACCTGGAGGATATGTTCGCTGGAACGGGGAACGCTTTTGCGTTTCAAGATATGCGCGGCGACACGAACACCTATACCGTTTCAATCATCAACAAAGGCGAATTTTTGCCAAAGCCACTGGATGCGCAATGCTTCAAATCTGGCGCGATATGGGAAGTCTCTTTGGAGTTGCGCGAAACATGAGACCCATCTCCGCCGCCCTCGCTGCCGCCGAGCGCAAAACTGCGCTCGCCCCGCGCACGACGGCCAGCATCAAGCCCGGTTTCATGCGCCGCGTGGCAGACAACTATCGTTTGTCGGCCAGCGTTGATGCTGACACACCACAGATGTATGCCAACACGGGAAGCGTGATATATGCCACCTGGCGAGGCATGGATGGGAAGGGCAGATTAAGCATTGCGGGCGCGGGCAGATTGGAAACGGTCAATTCAACGCAGCTTGACGATGGCGCATTGCCCGCCGCCATGAGATATGGCATGGAGCGCAGCGGGTCAGAAAATCTGCTGCATGTGTATCGCGTGGTGACGGCAGACACGCGATGGCAATTGCAACGCGCGGCGATAAGCGGGACAACTGCGCCGGTGGCGTTGGAATTTACCAATTTTGGTCCGCCGTTTGCGTATGGCGGGGTGGACACGGCGGAGTACGTGCGCCGGGTTGAGGCCATCATTCCGCTGGCGGATGGGCACGTGCTGGTTGCGGATGGCGCCCATCAATTTTCGGCGGGCGTTTCATACATTCGTTTTTATCTTGTTGATGCGTGGAATGCAATCACGCTGCGCAACGCGATTGAGATGCCGCTGACAGAGCCGCGCTCAACGTGGCAGGGCATCGCCAAGCATTGCTCTTACATCGCCGCCGCCAGTTGCGCAAGCGGAATCGTGATTGTTGCCAACGCCGACCCGGCGGGGCGGG
The DNA here is from genome assembly GCA_964443315.1 of uncultured Gammaproteobacteria bacterium. GTDB lineage: Bacteria > Patescibacteriota > Patescibacteriia > 2-12-FULL-60-25 > 2-12-FULL-60-25 > JAGOTP01. The sequence goes on along the minus strand of CAYUCP010000003.1, from coordinate 17,959 downwards.
CGGTGGTGTGGACACTGCAAAACGGAGTAGAAAGCGCCGTTCAGCCACTTGTGCCAGTGGACGCGCTGGCGGACAACGCGCACATATTCCCGTGCGCCATCACAAACATCAACAGCGTTTTGCATTTGACTGCGCATGTCACCCGCCTAACCAGCGACGCGAGCGGAACAACCTTGCGCACGCAATATGACGTGTATTTGACGGCCTCAACCGCGCGGCCAGAATTGTGGAGTTTTGGCGGGCTGGGGCACTACATCACCCCGAACCGGCGCAACGGCACGATGATGCTCATGCCCGGCACAAACTCAATCTCAACTATCGTTTATGCCGGGAACGGCTCGCAGGTCGTGTTTGAAACCACGCCAGAGCAATACGCCGCGCCGGAATTTGATTTGGCCGGGCGGGTGGGCGATTGGACGCTCTCGCAAATTGCCGACGGCGCGGACGAACTCACCCTCTCGCTGCTGAATGGAGACGGCGGTCTGAACGATAAATCAAGCGTAGCCGAAGATGCAACGCTTACCCTGCGCGGCAGCCACGACGGGTATGACCCGATTGATCTTGGACAGTACCGCGTTCGTTTGAGCAAGAACATCACAAAAGAAGGCTGGGGAAATTGGGGCGTAACCGGGCGCGACCTCGGACACGCCCAGCTCGTAGATTGCACCCTGCCATTTTCGGGCATGATGCGCGGGCGATCAGCGTGGCGGAGCGATCTCAAAGATGACGGCGGGCTGACGCGCAAAACCCCGGATAGGTCGTGGGGAATTGTTGATGGGGGCGGGCTGCGGCACGATGGACTAAACGATCCCTTTTTTGCTTATTTTGACGCATTTGCGCACGAAGATTTCCTGACAGAGTTGATCGTGCGGGCTGATTGCGATGATGAATACCATCGCGGGCAGGTTGGGGTTGTGTTTGGCGCGGTGGACGCTGGCGATGGGTTGAGCGCGTCTGGCAACGTTTTGATCATTCCGAAACAATCAAGCTGGACGGGCCACACTCAAACCCGCTCGCGTTTGCGCAAACTTAAGCTGGGCGCGGCGGGATGGGATGTTGCGGAGCGCATGTCGCCGCTGGTCGAAGCGGTCGGCGAGACGACGGCCATCACTGAAGATGCGGACGCGGCCTACCCAACTGACAATGATTACAGCATTCCCGCTGGCGCAGACACAGAAATTGCGGTGCGGATGTTTGGCGAATACATCTGCATATACGCCAAACCGCGCGACAAAAGTTACGCGGGATGCGCCGCGAACGCAAAATACACGCTGATCACCCGCGCTCGTTTTAGCCGCATCACCCGCCGTGCGCATGGGGCGCGGCCATTTTGCGGCATCGTTCTCGCGCACGATGTTTTTGCCAGCAAAACCGCGTTTGCGGGTGCGTTTTACAAAGACATAGAGGCGCAGCTTAGCGACGCGCAAACAAAGCACGGGGCGCGGGCGAGCGCATACCTCACCCCGCTCACAGGGGTCGTCACAGAAGTGGAATATCCGCCTGGAAGCGTGAATGCCACCGTCACCGGCGTTGGGACACTGTTTACAAGCGAAGTTCATATCGGCCAAAAATTGCGCTTTAACAACCACGTCCGCGCAGTGACAAACATCATCGGCGACACGCAAATATCTTGCGCGACAGTTGATGAGTTTGGGGCCGCGCTTGATGTGTACAGCCGGGTTATAAGCGGTCAGGCGTTCATCCGTTCCGGGGATGGATATGCCTGGTGCACGTCTGCGAAAACAGAAAAAGTAGTTGGTGATGACTTGACGCTGCATCTCAACCCTCACGCTCTTCGCGCGGCATTGGAAATTGGGATGGCGGCCCGGATTAGCTCGGACGACAACACTGCGCATTCAGACCGATTAGTGCTGTCTGATGGCGTGAATCATCTCTTGATGAACAGCGGGTGGGACCCTACAAACCCCATCCCGTCCGGTTCTCCGGGGTATGGCGGAAGCGAGCCAAGCGCATGGCGCATCATTGGCCGGGCCGCGCTCATCGCCAAAAAGCCCGCGAGCTTTTACGGGTTGCCGAACGGGATTTCCCGCGCCCGTTACATGATATGCGCAAAAGAGATCGTTCGATACGAGGAAACGAGCTTCACCGCGTGGCGCGAGAATTTGACATCCGCAAATTACGCGATCACTGAAACATGGCTGCACGCGCCGACAAAATATTTTTTGCCGGGCGAGCAGTATGGCCCGATTTCTGCCATCGCGCCGGACGCGGGCGATCCATTTGGCGCGGTTCGGGCTGGCGATTTGGTCGAACTTACCACCCGCAATTCGGGCGACAACGGCTATTTCAGCGCGGAAGACGACAAAACGCAAACACAACTGTATGCGTTTGGCAAAACTGGCGCATCTCTCGCGCTGGCAAAATACGACACGCCGCTGGGGGCAATGCGCGCGGCAACATACGAGGGCGACCTGAACCCGCGCGATATGGTGATTGCCAGCGGGCGCGGGGCGTTTGGCACACCAAAATCATCACACAAACCAGATGAGCCGGTGGCCTACTATCCGGCAGGGTCAGATGGGAAACCCGCCGCGATCACACTAAAGCGAGCGGGATTTTGGAGCGGGCGATTTATCACGCTGGAAGATGCAATCGCCCGATTTTGCGCCCTGGCCGGAATGCACAAGCCGCGTTTTAGAGACGCGGGAACTCTGCAAACCACGTTGCAGGCAAACACGGCAAAGACTATTTCAAAACGCGACCAGAGCGATTTTGCGATGGACGTGACGGCTGCGCTAACGGCAGACACGTGGCTGAGCGTATATCTGCGCGGCTATTATCGCGTTGACTTTTCTCAGCCCGCGCCGGGTGTGATCGCCCTCCGGCTGATCGCCACTCAGGATGTTATCGCCGCGTCCAACGGGCTGCGCGTTTTGCGCGCGGTGGATGTGCCCGCGAGCGATTTCCATCTGGTTGGCGAGATCGCCCTGCGCGTTATCGCCGCTGGCACGGAGATCATCGTGGAGTGCGCGGGACAAACGCTTTGGACATTTGATCTTGAAGCGATTGGATACGTGAACACCGACACCGCTCCGGTTCAAATTTCCAGCCCGATTATTCAGACCGTCACCGCGCGAATGATTGAGCTGTGCGGAGAAATTGGCGACACCACGTTTACGAATGAGCAAACAATCAGCAGCATCATTGCAGACGGGCTGCTGCGGGATCGCAATGTGCGTCATCGCGCCACCGCAGATGGCGGCGTTGAATTTTCCGCGTTTTGGGAACGCGATACGCTCGCGCCGTTGACGGGGCTGATTCTGCGAGACACGCACGGCGGGAACTCGGTGACGATGGCCGGGCAGGTGCAGGCCATCGGAGATGGCGCGAGCGGGGAATGGATTGATGATGGCGTTTTGGCGAAATACGGCCATCGTTTTGTAAGCGTCCGCGCGGGGGCGGTAAAAACAGTGGCGCAAGCGGTGGATGAAGCGCGGCTTTATCTGCGTCGTCTCAAAGAGCAATATGCGGGCCGGGCAATGGATGGATTTGGAATTCTCGAAGCCCAGCCCGAAGATGCGATCTCAATCTCATATATGCCCGGCGCTGGATGGCCGCAACTCCCGCCCACCGATTTTGTCATCACAAAAAAAACACTGGCGGCCACGCCGGACGCGCTAAAAGGGCAGTGGGAGCTGAGGGGGTTCTACGATGCCTAGGCTGCCCGCTTCATCGCTTGGCCGGGCCATCAACCGGCAGGGCAGCCGTGCGCCGCTGGCGGGGGTTGTTTTGCGCATGGCTGGCGGCACGGTCAGCGTCAGGCTTGCCGATTCAAGCGTGGTGGATATAGCCATGCCTGGCGGCGCGACGTATGCCCCCGGCGCGGCGGTGATGGTGCGCTGGAATGAGCGAGAAATGCCTTTTATAGCCGGTGGCCGGAATGCAGGCGCGGCAGGCGCGGCGCGGATAGTTGAGTTGAACATCTCGCAAGATGGCGACCTCGCTCAAACGTTGGGAGATGGGCTTGTGGTGAGCGACTATTTCAGCGCGATGATGTTGAATTACTTTTTCAACGCCACGCCGCTTCCCAGCGCGAGCGCGATTTACGTTGCGTTGATGAGCCGGATCAACAACAAAAACGATTACGCCGAGATCACATCGGCCAGTGTGGGCAACATCAAGCGGGCGGCCAAAAGCCGCAACACAACCGAATTTCCGCTGGCGACCAGCGGGCGCGAGATTGCAAATGCCATCGCCGCGGGGGCGGGCGCGGCAGGCGCGGCAGATTCTTTTCTAGGCAGCGGGACGGGGTTTGCGTTGGCCGCCGACATCGAGGGGTGGGGCATTTTTGATGCGGCCAGCGGCGGCAATTTTTGGTTTGGCGCAAAGTTTGATCCGGCAAACGGAGCGGTCAAACGCGGCGTGGCCGCGGGCAGCACATTCAACATCCCGGCGGGCGGGATGAGGGCGCGGTTTAACGCGGACGCGCTTACAGATTTTGAGGCCCGCAATTATCTGAATGTTGCGCTTAACAACATGAGCCTCACGCGGGCAAATTATCGGGTGGGGATTCTCACGGACGCGAACGGAAGCGAGGTTGCCCTCAGCGCGTTTACAAATTACAAACAGGCCGTAATCCCGCGCGACACGTCCACATTTCCGGTTGTGACTGGCCGGATCATGATTTGCGCCGCCGCGGTGGGCGCGGGCGCGGCGGGCGCAAACAACAGTTTCTTGTCAAGTCTGGATGTGGCGCAGGTCACGCAGCCCATCCCGATCTATGGCATCGGTCTTTGCGATGGCGCCAGCGGAACGCGATGCTGGGTTGTTCCAAATGTGGACGCGCTCACTAAAAGCAGCCAAACCCCGCCGCAAATTCCAGCAAACAAGCTGGTATTAAAACTAACATGAGCGATATACCTATTTTTGCCTGGACGTTTAACGACTATCTCAACACCGACCCGGTGGGAGCGCTTGGATGCCACCTGCACGACATCAAGGCGCATCACATCAACGATGTAAGCGTGCGGACGTGGCTTGCGACATACAACAAACCCGTGATTCCAAAATTTGCCGGAGCGTATAGCAAAGATGACACCAAAGCAATTATTGCGAATTGGATGCTGTATTTCCCATCAAAAGTTAAGTTCTGGCTACTGCCAGACGAGCCGACATTCAACGGCATCAGCGTGACGCAAATGACAGACATGGCAGATGCGATACGCCAAGTAAGCACGATCCCAATTGTGATGAACCTTGTCGCGAACGCCGAGAGCGTTCCATTTATCGCATCTGTAAAGGCGAACATTAACAGTGTAGATGCGTATTGCAACGGAAACAATGCCTGCGACTGGATCAACACGTTGCGCACGTATGGCGCAGGAACACGCGGCAATGCCGTGCTGGAAGCGGCGCGATGGCTAAAAGAAAACTGCGAGGCCGCGGGGTTGACCCGCGCGGGCGGATATTCATACGGGTTTGTGATTCAAGCGTTTAAGCAACTGCGATGCGCCAAGGAAATTGCCGAAAAGAGCACCCCGTTTGGCGACACTCTTTATTCTGGTTATTTGAGCGTTCTAAAAGAGGTTTTTGGGAGCAATTTGTCTCTCATCGGGCTGTACGCATGGATAGCTGACAACGACTATGACGGCGAGTTTCCCATGAATCACTCCGCAAACTGGCCGACTATCAAAAAATTCTGCGTGGATGCGCAGGGCGCGGGATTTGATCCGCTGTTTCCGCTCAGCGGGGGCAGCGTAACAAACAATGTGCGGGTGGATTCATTTGCCGCCGACGCCGCATCCATACCCCCTGGCGGGTCCACGGTTTTGCGGTGGACCGTGACAAAAGCGGTCAGCGTGAGCATCAATCAGGGCATCGGCACAGTCACGGGAAACTCGCGCACAGTATCGCCAAGCGCAACAACCACATACACCATCACCGCCACCGGAGCGGATGGAAGCACAGCCACCGCCAGCGTAACCGTGACCGTCACATCCTCAACACCCTCTAAACCCACATTAAATAACCCCGCCACGTATTACACCAACACAACGCAGCTGATGACGTTTTCCAATCTGGCCGGGAAATCTGTGACAAAAGTGCGGGCTTGGTTTGACAAGGGCGATGGATCCGCGTACGAAACACGGCGTGGCGTTATCACGCACACATCGGGAAATGCTACTTTCACATACGCATCAGATGATTTTGTGTGCAACGGCGGGATATTTTACGTTGAATACGATGGGGGCGCAAGCTCGGATGTGTTTGGATTCAAACAAGTAAGCCGGCCCAGCGTGACCCCTGCCAGCCTGAGCGGAAAAACTGGCACATCTCTCGCGCTCGCGCTGGTCGGCAGCGCGGGAGAGACCATCGCCTCCGTTGCAACCAGCAACGCGGGGGTGGCAACCATCTCAAAAAGCGGGAATGCGGCCAGCGTGAATCTTTTGAGCGCCGGGACGGCCACGCTCACCATCACACCGCAGGTCGTGAGCGGGTTTAACAACAGTGATTTTGCCATCACCGTGCCGGTGAGCGTGGAGGCGCAAATAAGCGCCATCACCGGAACGGGCGTGGCTGTTCTCACCGCCGCGGCGGTGTGCGATTTGACAATTTAGCAGGAGAAAAATGGCAAATGTTCACATACTTGATGTTCAGCGCGGGACATACGCGCGGCTTGTTTATCATATCCCCGTGCCGTTAGGGAACAACAACTCCGGGGTGGCGTGGAAAGATGTGATTGTTCGCGCCTTTGGAGGCACAAACTAATGGCAAGCTACACAAAAACAGGCAATCAAACACTCATAACGCTCACCCGCGCGGCGGCAAATGCTGTAATCGTTGGATCCGCGGTGGATGTTTCCGCAAAAATAGGCGGATATATCAATGCCAGATTTGGCCGCAGGTCGGCGAGCGCATCAACCGCCGGGGTGAACATCCGGCTCGAAGCCTCAAACCGCGCCAGCGGAAATCACTGGCATCCATTTGCGATTTTCACAACTGCGTATGCCGCCTGCCAGTCTCAAACGCTGGGAACGTGCGCCGCCGACCAAAACGTGCTGGCAATGGCTTCGACCACCGGGATCACCGCTGGCGACATTGTTTTTATTGATAACAGCAACGCCGCAAGCTGCGAATGGGGGCGCGTGTCAAGCATAGTCACCAACACGAGCGCGACAATTGAAGACGCGCTTGCCAATGCGCAAACCGGAAACACAATCTTTGACAGCGCGGAGATATACGCGCCAGTGGCAATACCAGATGGGGCCATGCGGGTAAGGGCGGTTGTGGATGGATCGCTGTTCACCCAGTTGTTTGCTGTCGAAGTCGTTTTGTCTACGATTGATTCAATTCAATGATCAAGCTGTTAAACACGGCCAGCGGGCAGTCCATGAGTGGATCGTTCTCACTCACAATTGGAGCGGGGCGAGGCGAGAAACGACTGTTGATCGCTTCCATTGCGATGTGGGCAGGAGCGCAGCCAACTCAAACCGCGTCATTCAATAGTGCGACTGGCACGCTGTTGTTTGTTTCCACCAACGCGCCTGCGTATTTGGCGATGTATTACTGGCTGGATGACAAGCTGCCCCCGCCGGGAGCGTATTCGTACGCTGGCACGAGCAACGCAGATGCAGCAGTTACGCTTTTTTTGTTTGGCGGCGTAGATCAGAATGCCCCCATCTTTGCGCCAAAGTGGGACTTTAATTCCAACAGCGGACACCCAACGACAACCGAACAAATGCAATCAGCAACGTTTGCATCTCTGTGCGCTCTTGGTTCAAATACCGTGAGCGCCGATGCGCCCCTGGGCGGATTTGCTTCATTGCAGCAGGCCAACGCCAAAATCTCAACGGCATGGGCCCCACAAAAAATATCATCTCCGGGCTTTACGACAACAGGGGATGGAAGAACCACCATCGGCGCAATAGCGCTAAAGGCATACGAATACCCGCGAGTGCCGCTGGCGCGGCTTTTATCGCGCAGAGTTTCGCCAGCGTTGCGCTGGTGGCATGGAGCATAAAAATGGCAGTAAAAAATCAAGCGATTACGATACAGTTCAGCGTGGTTGATGTGTCAACGGGGCTGGGAAAAACCGGGGATGCGGCAAATCTCACGATTAAACTGATTCAGGATGGCGTGGCCGCCGCGCCATCCAACGCGCCCGTGGAAGTTGATGCGACAAACGCCCCCGGCACATACAAAATCGCGCTCACCGCCGCGGAGATGAACTACGACACCGTGCGCATCGCTGGCAAATCCAGCACGGCAAACGTTCAAGTGATACCCATTGACATCCGCACATTGCCCATCAGCTTTTATCAGGGGAACATCAACGCGAACATGCGGATCATTGCCAGTACTGGCAACGAGGGAAACACGTTTAATTTATACAACATGGCTCAGGATTACGGAGCGGATGGCAAAGTCTCCGCATCAGTTGCGATCGGGAACGGGCATATCCCCATCACCGCCAGCATCCGCTCGGATGATCGCTACATGGTGGCCGCGCAGTTCACAAAGGCCGGTGCGGCTGTTGAGCCGAGCGTTGCGCCAACGTGCGCGGCAGACTGCATCGTGGTGAGCGATGATTACCCGACTGGGCACACCTTCAATTTTGGCGCGCTCTCACTGCAATACAACAGCACAACCAAGAGCTATTACGCCTTTGGGGTGCTGGCCAGCGCGGTGATTGGCAACCGCGCCGGTTTGCTCATCTGCAAATTCCACACCGATGATGCAACAGTGGACGCGCCGGATGTGACGTGCGCCGTCGCGGTGAATATGGATATTTACGCGCCTGCGAAGGTTGAGGATGTGCTGGCGGCGGTCGAGGCAAAAACGCGGATGCTGGGCGTGATGACGATGACGCTGCAAACGCCGGTTGTGAGCATCAAGGAATTTGAGATTATTCGCGGTGACAGCTACACAAACGAAACGCCGTTCCCAAACCGCCCGCTTCAGCTTACATGCGAAGCGGTGCCATACGATTTGGCGGCACTCATGGAAGAACCCCACGCAGTGCGGGTGCATCTTAAAACCGCCACGAGCGAGATTGTAGTGAAGCCATACGCGGTGGTGTCGAATGGCCTCAACTTGTTTGCGTATACGATCCTTTTTGGGTTCACGGATGAGGTTTCCCGCGCGATGACTGCTGGCACATACGAGTGGGAGATCAAAGCGTATTACCTGCGCGCCGCCGGGCCGCCTGCGAATTACGACGTGATCACCCAGGGGCGGGGGACATACACTGTTAAAGAGCCTGTTTACGATGGCGGGCTGGGGCCAAAAACACCATCAGCATAAAAAAAAATTATGAGCAACAAGATCGGATGCGGATTTAGCCCAAACAGCGTAACTGTTGAAATTGGGAAAAAGGTTGGCGTAAGTGTGTATATCCCAACCGGCGCAAAATTAGTGAAGATTGAAACGCCCGATTGCATCGAGGGCTGGCCGGTGGATGTAATCAACGCAGAAAGATGGGGGTCGGTGAACGGCGTAAAAGCCGGCGCGGGCGAGATTGTTTTCACGCTGGATGATGGCGCAGCGACGCAGCTGCCCGTGACTGTGATTCCCAGCGCGACCACCGACAGCCTGAAAGACGGGAGATTTGTGATTGATTTGTATTTGCCAGGCGGGGCGCACCTGCGCGGCGAGGCCGATTTGAAGCTGGTGGATTAACTGCCAGTACTGGCACATGCAAAAATGCGCCCGTTTTGGCGCATTTTTGAGCGCATGGGAATTTGTCGGGGACAAGGCGTTTCGACGCGCCCAGCGCGTTCTGGATGCGTTTTGGGGGTATTCCAGCGGCAAATGTGCGCGGTTTGAGCCGTGCCAGTACTGGCAAACCCCAAAAAACCGCCCCGCCGCCGCTACACATCGGCCGCGTAAGACAATTAAGAATTGCTACGTCGCTGGAGGATTGGAGATTTGTATCGCGGGTAGTTTTTTCCAATCCTCCAGCGAAATAGACGACCGTTCTCCCTGTTCATTGAGCGCAGTGACATACCAGGGCAAGGGAATGATCTTTGTCAGGGTAGCGGAATCGAACGCGACCTCGGCAATTCCTCGTTTGACTTCAATGAGGCGCAAAACTGTGTTCCCTTGTTTTCGTAGTTCTCCAACCGTAACTGCGGATTTTGGTTTCATTTTTATAATTTTAGCCCCGCCGCCGTTGACCTTGCGGGCGTTAATCGCGCAGGGCGATGGCCTTTGTCATCTCTGAAAACAAAGATGCGATCCGGGCTTACACCCTTCTGGATGGCTTTCTCGTTTCCGTAGGCGACCTGCTTCTCTACGCCCACCATATCCACCGTGCCACGCACAAACGAGCGGCGTCCATACGTGATGGCGCTCCATTCTGACTGCGGAATGCTATTTAGGCGAAGCGGAGGTAGTGTTCTGTCCATCGTTAAATGAAGCGCGGGCGCCATCAAGAAGCTCTCGTGCGAATGCCCTTAGCCATGCCTTGTCTATGGGTAGGCATATTACTGGAGCCGCGAAAAGTTCGCTTGCGATTGTAGTGTCACAGAACGGTTGTCCTTTATGGATTGTTTTCATATCCCCAGCACATCATCCAGCGCAGCTTTAACAAACTCGTCTATCGTGCCGTGCACCACGATGTCGGTGTCTGTGCCGTCCACGCCCCGGACGCGCTTCATGCACCAACACAACAAGTCTGCGCTATGCTCTGGCTCTGGAATTGCCCCGATGAGACGTTCGGCCAATGCCGCGCGAATGCGGGCGCGTTCTTGCGCGAGAATGAATTGAATTGAGTTGGTCATCTAAAGCCTCCCCGTATCAACAAATTTTTGCAATCGCTTGATGAGTTGTTTTACTTGCCGCCTATTTAGGCACATTCGCATGTTAATTAGAACATACGGCGGGACTGAATACTCTACCCATCCATTCCCACTGAGATGTTTTAGCTTTGCCTTTTCAAGCCCAAGCCACACATGCGGGACGACGGATGAGCTTTCTTGAAGAGAACACCGCTCCCCATAAGCCTCGTCAAGTTCTATTTTTACGAATCCGCGGCCGGTTTTGCGTCTTTTGGATTTCACATCACCCTCCACGTCCCCACCCCGCGCTCGCGCAAGGATTGCGCCAATGGCGTTGAACACTCGGTTAATTCGCCGCTGGCGAGCGCGGCATCTACGTGCTTGCGATTCAGGCCGCGCGGTGTGCGCGGGCTGACGATGCAGCCACGACGATCTGCGAGGAACGCCGTGCCGTTTGCGTAGCGCATGAGCGCCACGGGCTGGCCGTTCTGGTGGTGCAGGTGCATTTGTTGTAAAACTGGGTTCATGGGTTTAATACCTCATAAGATGAGGCGAAGGCTTATGCGTCCACCTCGCTCTCGAATTTGAACGCGGGCGTATAGCAATGCGCGGCTTTGGACTTCACTGTGTTGGGTGAAATCCAGAGCACTTCTGTGCGCTCACGATTGGAGGCAAGCGCGTCGGTGCGGGCAGTGGTTTCTACACGATGCCAGCCGGCGTAAAGTTCATCGTAAAGGTCGCTGGGGTAGCCGCTGAGGATGACCATCCCCTTCGCCTGCAGAAGAGTGGTGGCAAGCGCACGATGCGCCGCGTCATCCATCTCGTGAACATATGTGGTGGATGCCCACCGCCCTGAACGAGTGGATCGCACGTAAGGCGGGTCCACATAGAACAGTGTTTCTGGTGTGTCATAGCGGCGAATGCAGTCCAGCGCGTCGCCGGATTCAATTTGCGCCCGCTTAAACCGCGCGGCTATCTCGTAAAGGTGCGCCATGTTGTTCCAGTCATCGCATGGAGTTTGCCCACGACTATCTGTTCGCATAAAACGCCAGCCACCCAGCTCTACCACCCCGCCCCGTCCCCTGCCCTGCCAGCACCAGACCGCAAAACGGCGGGCGCTTTCCAGCGGGTCCTCATCCGCACCCGGCTTTTGCGCTTGCAGATACTCGGCGCGGCTGTATGGTGTAAGCGTAATTGCGCGAATGAGGTCATCCGGGCGCTCGCGCAAAACTCTGAAAAAGTTGACCGCCATGCCGTTGAGGTCGTTGTAAACCTCCACAAAAGCGGGCGGCTTACGGATGAGGACGCTGGCTGCGCCAGAGTATGGCTCACAATAGCAAGTATGCTCGGGAAAGTGCGAGATGATCCAGTCGGCCAGTTTCCACTTGCCGCCGAACCAGCGCAATGCCGGGCGACTAATGTTATTGGTTACCATTTTATTTGTTCTTTAAGTCGTCCCCGGCGCAGGAGCACGCCGGGGACATTGCCGAGTTGTTCAAAAGGAGGAATGCCCTTGGGGAAGGGCCGCGCGGCTGGGGGCCGCGCTCACACCAGCCTGCTCCTGCGGGCTGTGAGCTACGATTTTGAGCGAGGGTTCGTTATCTGCCTCGCTCTCGCGGTCTGCGAAGAAGTCAACCAGTTCCGGGTTGTTCTTTTTGAGCAGGCGCGAATAAAACGGCGCGAAGTCGTTGTTGATCTTCCAATCCTCGCCGCGCGTGGTGATGGACGACCAGCGCAATGCTTCCAACATCGCCTTTACCCCACCCCGCTGGCGCCCGGCGCGCTTGGCGGCCAGCGCCATCTCGCGCAGGGTTTCATACACATGCGGGTTGGCCGCGTTGAATGCTGCAAACCGCTCGTAGCGGGTCTGGCCGCGGGCGTCTTTTGGCAAGTCTATGGGCGGCAGGTTGAACAACGGCAACGCCGCAAATGGGTTGGGCTGCGCCGGGGATGGTGGTGATTGGATTCTCATGGTTTAGTCGCGCAGGCCATTGGACAGCAGAGGTCAATTAGTTGTTGGTCGGCGATACGAAACTGGCGGATGGCCGCGCGGGTCACGATGACCGCAAACACAATCGCGGCAAAGCTGAGTGTTGTTTCGTCCATGATTTATTGCTCAATTGGCGCGGATGCTCACGCTCGGCTCGCCAACTTTCTTGAATTGCTGGATTTCTGGATGCGCGGCGGCGTAGCCATCCAGGGCTTTTGTGTCCCACGACACGCGACCCTTTGTATAGACGGCTTGAAACCGCCCGCCTTTCACGCTCTGACCGCCGCTGGCAACGGCGGCTTTTATCTCCGCGGAAATATCATTGATGGCATTCTGAATCTCGGCGAGCGCCGGCGTGGTCTCGGCTTCCAGCGCGTCCAGATCGTCTTGGACTGGGCGCATAATCTCGGCGCGTTTGACCTCTGCGCCAATGCGAATAGCATCGTAGTGCGCAGTGAGGTCGCCGTATTGGTCTAAAAGTTTGGTTATATCTAACATGGTTTACTTCACCTCTGCGTTCGCGGGCTGGTTGAGCGCGGCGAGCCAGTTGCGGACAAGAGGGCGCATTGAGACAAGCTCGTCCTCCGACCACGGGTAGAAACCGTCAAATAATGATGCGATTAGCTCGTTTATTTGCTCGTCTGTCGCTTCAATAACAGGGCTTGCGGAATGAAGCAAGAACGGAGAGTTGTTGAAATAAATTACATCATCATCCGGGTAGCACGCGCCAACATCCGCCAACTCCACGGTGGTCGGCTCGTGGGCCAGAATTGTTTTTATTTGAATCTTCATCGTTGTTGTTCCTTTGCCCCGCCGGATGCGCATGGCGGGGCAAGCAAATGAGGAGGAGTGAATCCGGCTAGTTGGCTGGTTGATGTTCGCGCCATGCCTCAAATTCTTCGGTGGGCATGGTTTTGTAGTAGTTCCACTGAAAGACTTCCACAATGCCAGTTCCGCACCGCCGCCCGGTTTCGGCAAAGAGGTAACCTGCGGGGCGGTTGAGGCGAGCGATGATGTGCGCGGTGGGCACACAGTGTTTTTCGCCCTGACGCTGGAAAAGCATTTCTGCGCCAACGGCTTCAATGCGACTGTAGTTGCCGCGAAAACCGCCGCGAAGGCTGGCGAAGATCAACATTTCGTCTTCGTTTTCATCGCAGGGAACGAGCAGGCTGGCGCCCTTGGCGGTGGTGATGATTTTTGTAAAACTCCCGTCGAGCGCGATGCGCGGGCAGGCGCATCCGTCCTCTGTTGGCATCACATCGTTGTGCCAGCGGGGTGCGTATGACTGTGAAACAGCATGAAACGCGGAATAGGTGTGACTATTGCCACGCAGGGCGGGGAATGGGTCGTTTGACAAATGCCAGGGCGTGGGCCGGAATGCATTCGTCATTTCTTGTGAGTAGATAAAGCAAATCATTTGTATGTTCCTTTGCCCCGCCGCGCGCTCTGGCGGGGCTTGCTGGGTGATTGGGTTAGTTGACGGGCGGCGAGATTGCATCGCACGCGGCTTGAAGTGCGGCGGCGGCGTTGCTAATGATTTGCGGGTCTTTGCAGTCTGACGCTGGCTTGAATTTGCTGATGGTTTCATCCAGCCCGCCGATTTTTAATGCGCGGGCTTTTGCGTCCTGCCATGCACTGACCGCGATTTGCAGTTCGGTTTGAGTTTTACCGTTTTGTGGTTTTTGTGCAGCCGCTTGATGACCGTAATCACCAAAACCGGACGGGGGCTCTGGCGGCGTCGCATCCTTGAACGACCCCTCGATAATCTCGCCGTTGGCAAAATCTTCCAAGTCCTGCGTAAAAAACTCCGAGGCGTTTACGGCGATGCGCGTGGCGGCGACAAGGGCGCGTTTCTGCGCCATCTGCATGATCGTATTCACCTGGTCGGCGATGTCTGGGTTTGGAACACGAACCACCACGCTCGTCATTTGCCACGCATCAAACTCTTTGCCCGCCTGTGTTTTCTTTTTAGTTTTCGTTGCCTTGCCAGTGCGAATGGCTTCGCGCCACATTTCCCAATACGCGGCGGGTTTGCCATACTTCCCAGTGGATTCCGCCTTGTCAATCGAGAATCCGAACTCGATGACTGAGCCTTCGTTCTTTTTTAGGTTGGTCGTATCCATGCCGGGTGGCACATCGTGTATGCCAACCCAGCGGTAACGATACTTGCTTTCCATGCTGTTGCATGAGCCATCGGCGCTGGCAATAAGCTGTTCGCCGCGATAAATGTTGTAGCGGTAACTGAACGAAAAGAACGGCTCTCCACTAGTGGACTTACCTGTCCAGTCCAGCACGCTTTCCACCAATTCGGGCTTTGCGTTCAGACCAAAAAAGGTGAGCAGCATTTCTGCGCCAGGCTTTAGCAGGGTCGGCTTGTCCGTGCCGGGGATTTTTCCGAAGTGCGTGCCTTCCTCAAAAAGCCCCTGCGTTTTGGTAAATTCCACCAAGTACTTGCGCCGCGCCATCGCCTCAACGATGGTCATGGCGGGCATGTAGATACTGGTTGATGGCGTAATCGTCTGAGTTTGTTGTGCTGGTTGCACTCCCATGATTTGCTCCTAAATAAACGGAATGTCTGGATAAATTTCTTGCGGCATCGGCTCGGTGTTGCACAGGGCAACCAGCCGCCGCGCCTCTGGGTTGCCCGCGTTGCTAAGTTTCAGCACGAAGGCATACAGGGCGAATTGATGCGCCGCCACGCCGCGCGCCAGGCGGAGCGCGTCACGCGCTTCTGCGGCTTCGATGTCGAAAATCTCTGGAACGCGGATTTCCATCGCCGGTGACGCGGCGATGACGCGGTTTGCGGTTGCGGGTGCCATTAAAACCCTCCGAAGAAAACCAGCCCTATCACCAGCACCACGATGGCGCCGATGATGGCAAAGATGGTTTTCAGCGTATCGTTGGCTGCCCAGAGCGCCCCACTCCACCGGTTGCGGGTGGGCGCGGCAAACCGGCGGGCGCGAATCTCGCGGGCGAGTTTTGGGTTGCGGCGCACGATGCTGGGCGTTTGTAGCGAACCAGCGCGGGCGATGCGGGATATGTTTGTGCCGTTGCTCATTCTGATTTCTCCTCTATGGTTGCGCCGCACTCACGCAGGGATTCGACTATTTGGGTTACATCGCGGGAATGCAGGTCATTGATGTAGTCCACCCCATCGGAATTGGCGCGTTTGATGATGATGAGGATGCTGTTGGAATCTTGCTGGGCGGTTACGGTTGCGCCGTTCTGCCTTACCCAGTCCATCTCGGTTTTGAGCTTGTTCCAGTCTCGGCGCAAGCAGGCGTGGCGAATTTCGTATGCGGATTGAACGCAGGAGAATTGGATTGTGGGCTGGGTCATGGACGCGCCGCCTTTGCCTCAAGCGCGTCTGCGATGCGCCCAATTTGGAGCGTTTGCGCAAGCAATACGTCAATCAGTGTGGACGGGTCGGTCTTCCTTACCTCGCGCTCCTCGGCGGTCTCGTAGACCACACTGGCGGGCTTCTCCGCGTCCAGCGTGGTGCGCACGGCGGCATCTGCCGCGCGGCGCAGGGCGATGCGCAAATTGCCTTCCACATCGTCACCAACCCACTCTGGTTGGTTTGTGAATACGAGGAAGTCGTTCACCAGCTCGTCCTCAAAATTGCCGGGGCGAGGATCGCGCCCAGGAATGAGATGGTAGGCGTGGCGGTCTGCCTCGCCAGGCATGCGCGCCGGCTCATTTGTGTAGAACCAGTTTTGGACTGGCTGGACGGCGGTCACGATTGCACCGCCTGTTGGAGCGCGGCGCGGGCGGCCTGCGGGCCGACAAACCAGAAATTGCGCTCGTTGTGGGATGTGGGCGCGAGGACGGCGTAGTTTGCCAGCGCGAGGGCGTGGGCGCGGCTGGCGTGGGTGACCATGCAGTTGACGCCGTTTACTTGAACGAGGTATCGCTCGTTGTCCTGCGCTTCAAACACCACCCAGGGGGTGCAAGATTTGGCGAGGGCGGCCTGCACCTGGGCGACCTCCGCGGCCAGCTTTGTTTTTTCGTCTGTCACTGTGCCCTCCACATGGCAATTGATGGGCATTCGCTTTAAGTGGGCGAATGCGTGTGCTAGTCCGATGTTGCTCATTTGGTCTCCTTTGAAACTTGTGTTTTCTTGACTTAGTAAAGATTATATTGATTCTAGTCATCTTGTCAAGTATCAGTTTTTTCTTGATTAAAAACAGGATTATCATTATTAACATGGCGGGCAAAAAAATGTGGCTAATGCGCGTGAGTGGCTAGCTTGGATTGACCTTGAGTTAGCTGGTCGTGAGCGCACTAGGGAATGGCTTGCGAACAAGGGCGGATTTAACTCTTCAAAATTTTCGCATATTGAGAGTGGTCACCAGGGTATCGGATACGAAGTAGCAATACCAACACCGCCGCTGTCAAAACGCTGGTTGCCTACCCGACCAACACGCTCTTCCCAACTGCAACGGCCATCCCGCCAACGGCGACCGCAAAGCCAACCGAGACGCCCCGCCCACCGGCCACGGCGCTCTACACCGCTACGCCAAAGCCCGCGCCAACCGCGACCGCCATCCCGGCCCCAGCCGCGCCAGTGTTCACGCAGGAGACGGCCTCGCGGCGGCGGGTTGACCCGGCGTGGTGGCCGTGCCAGCAAAATGAGGTGAAGGGCAACCGCAACAGCGGAATTTATCACGCGCCGGGGATGCGTGATTACGCCTACACGTTCTCGAATGTGGCATGTTTTAAGAGTGAAGCCGAGGCACGAAACGCGGGGTTTAGGCGGGCGCAAAGATAGAGAATTAAAAAATTTTGAAGTAGTTTACAAACCGGCGGACATTACCGCCGGTTTTTTGTTTTTCTATACCACTTGACAAGATGACTATAATCATGTTATTCTTGATTAAGTAAAGAAATGAAAGACTTTAATGGCGTTGTAACCCGGCTTATCAGCCAAAAGCCAAGCCCAACCTATCGCATCCCGGCATACATCAGTATGCCAAGCAGCCTGCTTGACTACTACAAAAAGGCATCCAGAAAAGCAGGCGTTGATATGGCCTTTATTCTGAGGCAGGCCATTCCCGCCTACCTCGATTCTGGAATTGACGCAGGCGTCCTCCGAGAATGGGATCAAGTGCAAGCCAATATCTCCAGTGTTCAGACGAGTGTTTCTATCGAGATGCACAAGGCGTGCTCGGAGATAGCCGAACGCGAGGGGGTAAAACTCGTTGCCGTTTACCGCGCGGCATTGGCGCAG
>CAYUCP010000002.1:1916-46048 GCA_964443315.1 uncultured Gammaproteobacteria bacterium | reverse complement strand
ATGCGGTTCTTGCGACCCCACATCATGCCCTTGGTACGGGCCAAAATATTCTTGCGGCGCTTGATGCGGTGGGTACCGCGCTTTACACGTGGCATAGTCGTTTAAATAGGGAAGATGAATGGATAAAGGAAAGCGGAGTGAATAAGTACGTCGAGCGAAGCAGGGAGTGTCTGAGCAAATCCTTAGAACTAGATTGATCGTTTTGCGAGTTGCCCTGCGAGCGAGATGTGCTTATTCACGGAGCGCCACTTTAGACATGAGGAATAAGCGTCTTGATGTTGGCCGAGTAGGTTGGAGTGACCTGGAGGTCGCGGCGCTTCGAAACCGTGGTGCGTGAGCTCTCGCGGCTGTTGAAGTGGCCTTGTCCGTTCTTGCGCTTAATCACCTTGCCATTCTTCGTAACACGTACGCGCTTTGAAACGCTCTTGTGGGTCTTGAGTTTCATAGAGGGGGAATAAGTGGATCTGAGAGGTTAAGACTTGCGGGCAATAGTGGTTGAGACGTTTCCGCCGTTTCGGGCAACAGGTTGTTCGACGACGATCGGGTAGGTGTTATTCAGGGCAGCGATAAAGGCCTGAATACGGGAACTCGCGATATCTCCATGTTCTTTCTCACGTCCGCGCAGGTTGATTTCGATCTTGAGCTTCTGTCCGTCGGCGAGGAACTCCTCCGCTTGTTTGCGACGAATCTCGAGATCGTGCTCACCCATTTTGACCGAGAGGCGAATGCCTTTGACCTCGACCTTCTTGGCGTGCGCTTTCTGCTGACGGATTTCTTTCTCTTTCTGGTACTTGAACTGTCCGAAGTTCAAGAAGCGGCAGACGGGAGGTTCCGCTTTGGGCGAAACTTCCACCAGGTCGAAGCCACGTTCGGCTGCCATGGCCAGAGCGGCCGGCGTCGACATGGCGCCAAGCGAGACGCCTTCTTCATCGATGATGAAGACTTCTGGCGCGAGGATCGCTTCGTTCGATTTGAACGTCACGAGCTCTTCCTTTTTGTGATACCCGCCTCGGCGGCGGTGATGGATGCGCATTGGGGAGTCCTGATGGAGAGAAAAGAATGAATGGAACCAGAGATGAGTCTCCGAGCTTACCGGTCTCAGAATCTCATGGCTGGTGGAGATGGGGGGTATCGCACCCCCGTCCGAACTCGTTCTTGCAGACATTCGTCCACAAGCTTGGTTTGCCGATCTGCGTCAGGCGACGCGGTCAATCGTGAGAAAAGAGGCAAACATCTGTCTCACGATTCAAGTGTCTTAGATGTCGAACGCGTTAGACACGAGCGCGTTTTAAGTTCTCAGAAGTGACAGCGAGGCTCTTCACGGAGAACGCGTGAAAAGGCGCCGGCTCATCCCTACGCGCTTAGGCGAGGGAAGGAGCGAAAGCGGGAGCCGTTACCAAGGAGGCAACGAACTGACGAGCTTTCGTGACAATGCTGTTGGCAGTTGTCGGTTGTATCCATGGATTTACGAGCGATGGATACCTGCTCGGCCTGCTGACTGGAAGAAGCGAATTCGTCGAAGCTTGGTCATCCCCAGGGACTGGGGATTATTCGTCTTCGCCACGCATGACGCGGCGAGCCGAACGGTCCAAATCACGCGCTTTCAGCGTTTCCCGCTTATCGTAGGCTTTTTTCCCACGACAGAGACCAAAGGAAAGCTTCACGCGATGGCCACGAGGATACAGAGAAAAAGGGACAAGTGTCAAGCCTTTTTCCTGTATTTTCCCCGCTAAATGAGCGATTTCTTGGCGCTTCAACAGGATCTTTCGCGTAGCGACTGGGTCGTAGCCTTCGAGCACGCCTGCCTTAGAATAGGGGCCGATATGGCAGCCAAGGAGCCAAAGTTCGCCTGCGCGGATCACCAAATACGCTCCTTGGAGCTTGGCATTGCCCTCACGGATACTTTTGGTTTCTTGGCCAGATAGCACAATTCCGCCCTCAAAGGTCTCGAGTGCGGCGTAGTCGTGTCTGGCTTTTTTATTCTCCGCGAACACCATGGCGCCTATGGTACACTAGCCGCATGTCAAAACAATCTCCGCGCCTTATTTCCATTACGACGGGGACGATTCTCCGCACGATCGGAATTTTGCTGGCGCTTGGGGTTATTTGGGTCATCAAGGACGTTATCTCGCTCTTCTTTGTCTCCTTGCTCTTGGCCGGGGTGATGTATCCGTTTGTCCGTTGGATGGCAGCTCATCGGGTGCCAAAGGGGCTTTCGGTCTTCATCTTTTACTTTTTGTTGTTGGGATTCTTAACGGTGTCGTTCGTTCTGCTTATTCCAGCAGTGGCACGGGAAATGGGGATGTTGGCGGGGACGTACTCGCAATCGTTTGATTGGCTCGTTGGCTTACGAGAGGGGATTCAGGGTATTTCTGATAAATATCCCTTCGTGCATGACCTGCAAGCGAGTCTTGGTAGTTTGCAACAATACTTCGGACAGAGCGTACAAGGCGTCCTTGGGTACCTGACAACCTTATTTGGCGGGTTGGCTGGGCTCGTTGTGGTGCTGGTCTTATCGTTTTACTTAATTGTTGAAGAGTCAGCGGTAAAAAATCTGTTCCGTAATCTCATTCCAAATGAGTATCAGGAAATGGTGTCTGATATCATTTGGCAAGTGATCAATCGCTTGGGTGATTGGTTGCGCGGCCAGCTGGTACTTGGGCTCGTGATCGGTGGACTCTACTTCGTCGCGTTTGCGATCATTGGCGTGCCGTATCCGATCTTGCTCGCGGTCTTTGGTGGGTTGCTGGAATTCATTCCGTACGTTGGTCCATTTATTGCGGCGGTTCCAGCTCTTATTTTAGCCGCTTCCGTTTCACCGTTTGTTCTCATCATTACGCTCATCGCGATCGTCGTTATTCAGCAGCTCGAGAATCACCTCATCGTGCCTAAGATTACGCAACGCTCGGTTGGATTGAATCCGATCATCAGTATTTTAGCCGTGATGATCGGTGGGCAAACGTTTGGAGTGGTGGGTGCGTTATTCTCGATTCCGGTCGCGACCGCTGCCTCGGTTGTCATCTTTGAGCTTCTGCGTCGTCGACAACTTGTCTCTCTTGAATCAGATTCTCGTTCTTAAGACCTATGCCTTCTTTGTCCCTTTTCCGTCAGCGATTCGGTTTATTCATGGTTGGATTGGTATTGATCGTGTGTCTCGTTCTGCTTGTTCGTCAGAAGTTTTTTGTTGGAGGAGGGGAGCGTCCACTTACGCCGGTTGAGCCTGTAGGAACAATTCCTCTCACGCCGATTGATCCAGCTGAGCTCCAGGCAGAATGGCGCACAGCGATCACGTCGGTCTTAGCCGACTACGATCGAACAGGCGACGCGCGTAGCGCCAAAGAGCGGTTGCTGACAATCCGTGTTCCAGCGTCTGGTCGTGACACGCACTTGGCGCTCTATATCGCGTTCAATGCCCTCAGCGAAAGTCGTCCAGAAGGCCGAACGAAATTAATGGAGGCGCGAGCTGCTTTTTCCACGACCTCGACCACGCGCTAACCTCTATGTACTTCCTGCTCTTACGTCTTCTGCCTTGGATATCCGGGGTTGTGATGGCGTTTGCGCTGTGGCTTCAGTGGCGAGAGCCGCTGCTCTATCCAATGCCGCTCTTGGGAGGGCTCGCTGTATTTCTGGTGTCAGCGACCCTACTCCTTTGGAAGCGTGTGTCGATTGCTGGATTCTTTGAGCGCATCGTTCCACCCTTCGCCCTATTGTTCGCGATTGGGGTCGGATTTCTCATGATTGAAGATCCGCTACAGCGTTTGTTCTTTTCGTGTGTCGCTGTGTTGGCGGTCACGATCTCGCTCGAGATGATCTTCTATTTTTTGTTCAACTCGAAACATTATCCAGTGAATGCGCTTTCACACATGGCGCTCGCGAGTGTGCCGCTCACCGCCTACGCGCTCACGGCTGGCTTGGCCGGGCTCACGGTCTTCGTACACCTCCCGCGCTGGATTCCATTTCTATTGCTCGGTCTCTATGGACTTGCGGCCTATTGGACAACAGAGCATCCGGTAGCGGATACAGCGAATCGTCGACGTTGGCGTGTGATCGGGGTCGTGATTGGGTTACAGGTGGCGCTGTTTGGCCTTCTCCTTCCGTTAGAGGTTTGGACGCAAGGGTTGGTAGCAGCGCTCTTGTTTGCGGCTCCGCTTCGCATTCGTCGCTACGCGTTTCCACCGGCTCCGTCTGTGCGAACCGCTGTCTTTGAGGCGGTGTGCGTGGTGATCTTTTTTAGTGCCGTCCTACTGACAGCTCGCTGGGCCTAGGCTACACTCTGTTTATTGTATGCCTGCCTCTTCTTCAAAAGACAAAGATACGTTTGTCGTACGCCACATTGGCTTTTGGCTTGTTTCCCTGCTCGTTGGTTGTCTAGCGGGAGGTATTTCTGGATACGTTGCGGCCAAGACGGTCGCTGGGGGGTTGGATTCGCGCCTGTCTCAGCTTTGGTCTCGGGTGACAACGCCGGTCACGCCCGCGACAAGTACGCAGTCAAACACGGAGATTCTTCCGCTCGAAACAGCTCGTCGCCCCGTGTACCCAGCCGTTTTTGCAAATCGCGTGGCTTCACCGCTGGTTCCTGTTATTCGTAAGACCGGGCTTAAGCTGGCTGATCCGATGATTCTTCCCGCGGATCGGATTCAGGGATACGGTGTCAGTCTCACATCTGATGGCTGGATTGTTCTTCCATCAGCGGCGGTAGGTACGACGGCGGTGGCGGATGTAGGTGTGGTTTGGCAATCACGCGTCTATCCCGTGACACAACTTGTACGTGACAGCTCGACGAATCTCACGTTCCTTAAAATCGCTGCAACGAGCCTGCCGGTCACGAACTTTGTCTCTCCCCTCGACGTTGTTCCTGGATTAGGGGTGTGGACCGAAATCGAGCCTCGCCATTTCCGTCCTGAGACGATTGTCGCTACCGACGCACGTGCAACACGTGACGCAACGCTCAGTGAGCGTGTGAACCGTCGATTCTTGCTGTCGTCGGCTGACCGCGCCGTTCGTCCGGGGGTCGCTGTCTGGGGAAGTAATGGGGGACTGATCGGGCTGGTTGTTTCGAGCGATGCAGCAGGCGCATCCGTTGTTCCGACGACGGCAATCTCTTCTGCCTTGTCGCAGGTTCTCGCGGCTCGCCCTATCCAGCGTTCGGCGCTTGGACTCCGCGTTCAAGATGTGTCTTCCCTTGTCTACGAAGGAGCGAAAACGGATTGGCCAAGCCAAGGTATTCTTGTCCGCCAAGTTCTTTCCACGAGTACGGCCACCTTCTTGCAAGAAGGGGATATCATCGAACGTATCGATCGCGATGCCTTCGATGGTATCGTTGATCTTGGCGAGCGTCTCTTAGACTATCGCCCTGGGACAACGGTTACACTCCAAGGGACACGTAAGGGCAAGTCGTTTCAGGTCGATCTTCAACTTCAAGCAACAACCACAGGCGAGATTGTGAAGTAGGTGGTATACTCACTCGCGTATGCCTTCCGTTCTTTCCGTTCAGCACTTCACGCGTGCGTGGCGCACGTTAGTGCTCACAACGCTCCTCGGTACGGTGCTGGCGTTGGCGCTGTCTTTTTTACAGCCGCTGCAATATTCCTCAACGGTTCGTTTGTTGATTACACAAACCAATACCGCCGCTGTTGATCCATACAGTGCGCTTAAGTTTACCGAGCGCATCGCGGGCAGCTTGTCCGAACTTCTCTATTCTTCCACCTTTGCAAATAATATATTAAATAGCGCCAAAGATCTCGATCAAACGTATTTCCCGTTAGACGAATACAGCAAGCGCAAACTCTGGCAGAAAACAGTGGAAACAACTGTTTCTCCCGGAACAGGGATTCTTATGGTAAGCGCGTATCATCCACGTCGTGACCAGGCGAAGGTGATTGTCGAGTCGGCTTCACGAGAACTCGCGCTCCAAGCGCCGAACTACTTTGGAAATAATGTGCGTGTGCAGATTATCGATGCTCCGTTAGCCTCGCGTTGGTACTCCAGACCGAACATTCCGAAGAACGGATTGCTTGGGTTTGGGATTGGATTGTGTATTGGACTAGCTTGGCTTTTAACGGGAAATCGACGTTTGTCTAATGGCTCTTAACAGATTTTTTGAACAAAAAAAGCAGAATTTTCCCTTAGTTTAGGGCAAAATAGTCGAATAGAGCAGAAAACTGCTTAGTCTAGATGTACAAGGTTCCTTGACAGGTTTCTTGTATTATGTTATAGTAACCCGTCAAGTTGAGACAGTCACAACGAACGCAGGTTCCTCCGACGCTCAGGTCGTCCCACTGTCGAGAGTCGAGTAGACAGCTTCCTCCTCTGTTTACTCAACACTCCGGTGAGACGGCCCGAACGCCGGCAGACGATAAGTCATCGCTAGCGTTTCGAGCTCCTTCGACAAGTTCACTTCCTCGTAGCGAAAGCTACAAAGAGAGAATGAGTTGTTAGGAGCTCGGTTTCGTCTGCCAGCAGCAGTCGTCCGAGTCCCAGTCGTCAACGTTCGTCACAGTTCGAGGTAAAGCGCCATGAAGAAGATCCGTTTCGTCCAGGTCCGCCGTTTCGTCGCCGGTCTCGTCTGCGTCTGCGCCGTCAGCTTCGGCTGCCCGGTGCTCGCCCAGACCCCCGGCGGGCAGTGCCAGCCCTCCGGGGCCTACTGCAACAACATCGCCGGGAGCCAGGTGTTCCAGAACGTGCCCGGCACCTGCCCCACCGGCACGCAGGTCGCGATGAGCGTCTGCGAGGCCCTGGTCCCGCGCGTCGGGTTCCAGCAGGCTGGGACGAGCGACATCCGCCCCGGCCAGCAGTGGACCGTGCGCGCGGTCGGGGGTACGCAACGCACCGTCGTCACGCGGCGGGACCCCCGGTACCCCGGGCTGGTCCAGCGCCTCGAGATCGACGAGACCAACATCGACACGCTCGGCCACAACGCCGACGTCGACCGCGCCCGGCTCGAGCTGTACAACCAGCAGAGCATCGGCCGCGACCTGATCCTCGCCAACAACGACCGCGTGCTCGCGCAGCGCATCGAGAACAACCGGGGTCAGGTGACGTTCCAGGTCAACGACCTCCGCGAGGAGTGGCGCCTCGGCGTCGCCCCCGCGGTGCGCTACACCTACCAGCCCGGCGGGAGCCCGACGTTCGGCCTCGGCCTGGGGTTCACCCTGAGCCACTGGGCGCAGGGCTCGGACTTCGGCATCGAGGGCGACGTCGCCTTCTACGGCTTGCAGAGCCAGCCCCTCGTGCCCGGTCGCACCCCGCTCTTCGGGGCGAGCGCCGGCATCCACGGCATCTACGGCCGCGGCGTCGCCCAGCTCCTCTTCGGGGCGAGCGGTGGCATGGGCTTCCGGTTCGGCGAGGCGCAGGCGGGTGAGGTGACGGGCGGCACCGCCTTCAACCTCGGTCTCGGCGGCGGTGTCCGGCTCGAGATCCCGCTCCGGCCCGTCAGCCGGCCCAGTGGCGCGCGGTTCTTCGGGCAGTTCATGCTGCACGGCGGCTTCGGCGGCGTGAACGCGCTCGTCAACGGCCAGGACCCGCTCCACATGGGCTTCGTGCTCGACCTGCAGGCGCAGACGGGCTTCCGCTTCTGATCGAGCGCAGGTGCGCGATCGTCGGAAGTACAACCTCAACCATCTCTCATAGAAAGGAAGTGAACGTTCGGACATTCGAACATTCGGCTAGAACATGAGACTAGCCACTCGAACGGGGTGCACACGCACCACACGCGACGACCC
Organism: uncultured Gammaproteobacteria bacterium; assembly: GCA_964443315.1. Lineage (GTDB taxonomy): Bacteria > Patescibacteriota > Patescibacteriia > 2-12-FULL-60-25 > 2-12-FULL-60-25 > JAGOTP01. Next base: position 38,327 of record CAYUCP010000002.1, on the reverse strand, counting down.
TCTAGTGTCGCACCCCAGCTCGAATGAGTTCATCATCACGGATGGTGACCTGATTCGAACCTTCCGAGTTGCCCCTTGGACATACGGAAGAAGGTTACAGCGGCCTTACCCAAGGTCGCCGCCCAACAGAGCACAGGCCTCGTAGGCTGCAGTGCGGTGCGCAAGCGCCGGAGCGGAAACGCTCCACCCGAATCGTCGAGTATCTGCTTTGGCAGAATGTCGACGGCCTCCGCGTAAGCGGTTGGCTGACTTCTAGGCACATCGATCTCCACCACCGTTCAGGTTCAATCAGGAGTAACGCCATGAAGCTTTCCACCATCGCCTCCGTCATCGTCGTCCTCGGCCTCGGCACGTCCTCGGTCGCCTGCATGCAGAGCGACGTGGGCGACCAGCAGCCCGTGGCCGACGGCGGCGCCCCCCAGGACACCGCCCCGCCCCCGGTTGACAATGGCCCTCAGCCCGTCATCTGCGGCGAGCGCCTCATCAACTGCAGCGGCGTCTGCCGGGACCTCACCCGCGACGGCGCCAACTGCGGCGGCTGCGGCCTCACCTGCAACGCCGGCCAGAGCTGCGTGAACAGCGCGTGCGTCCCGAACCAGCAGCCCCAGAGCTGCACGGGCGGCCTCACGAGCTGCAACAACGTCTGCTGCAACCTGCAGACGGACACGAACAACTGCGGCGCGTGCGGGCGCACCTGCGCGGCGGGCCAGACCTGCAACGCGGGCACGTGTACCGACCCCCGGCCCGCCTGCGGCGGTGCCAACCTCGCGACCGACAGCAGCAACTGCGGGACGTGCGGCACGCGCTGCGGCAGCGGCGAGTCGTGCATGGGCGGCATGTGTGTGGGTGCGAGCGAGGACACCTACGAGGTGACCGCGAGCGCCCCGCGCAACGTCGACAGCATCGACATCAACGACTACTGGAACGGGTCGCACGGGGTGGCCAACTACCTCGACCCGGGCCGGGGCGGGGTGCTGACGAGCCACACCCACACCTTCCGCGTCCCCCGCGGACAGTACGTGGCCCTCAACGCGCTCTTCACCTTCCCGGCGAGCAGTGGCCTCCGGGCGGTGTTCTCCTGCGGCGTGCCCAGCACGGGCGCGAGCTTCACGCGGTACGGCGAGTTCATCGTCCGCCGCAACGGCTCGATGGTCGTGATGACCAACGCCATGACGAACAACCGTATGGGGTGCAACTGGGTCCCGGTGGACCGCATGCTCCCGTCGACCTGATCGTCGCCTTCCTCCAATACCATACCTTACCTATCGTCCCTTTAACTTGACTTACCCCATTTACTTTGGGGAAGTCGCCCTCACCTTGCTTCACGCATTGACCGGATCTCGGTCGCGCGAAAGCTTGGTGGGGGCGCTTCTCGTTTTAGGGGGAAACGCATTTTTATACTCGTTTGACAGTCTATTTTATTCATGGAACGGGGTAGAGAAGGTCGGTGGTTGTAGGTCCGATTTACTCATGTTACGTTTGTTGTATGAACACGTCTGTTCCTTTGAAGAAACCAACCATAGCTACGCTTGCCTCTACGCTTACGGATGTGGTGTCGATGCTTGTTGGTGTGCAAAAACAAATAGTTGGTGTGCAGAAGCAGATTAGTTCAGTTGAAGGAAAAGTAGGCTCTCTCGAAACCAAAATAACATCTCTCGATGGGAGAGTAGGCTCTATTGAAGGTGGCCTAAGTTCATTGGAGGAGCGAATGGGTTCAATGGAAAAGCAGATGAGTTCGATGGAGAAACGCATGGGTTCAATGGAGCAGCGGATGGGTTCAATGGACAAGCAGGTGAATTCAATGGATTCACGGTTGAATGATATGAATGATCGGCTTGATTCTGTTGGGGATTCGGTCGAATTTTTGAAAGAGCAGTCGGTGACTCGTGATGAGTTTACTCGCGGTTTGAAACGAGTTGAGGAGAAGATCATTGATCATGTCGATCATTTTGTGAAGCTCCACAAGAAACAAGAAGTGGAGCTCGCAGCTGTTGCGCACGGGCTTGTTCGCCATGAACAAACGTTTCATGGAAGTCAGGCGGCGGTATAGATGGTTGTCCACATATTGACGAGTGTTCCAGGGCGTGGAACGGGGTAGATATATGAGATCACTCCATCAGCTCTATCGCATTCGTCCAAATAGCCGTTCCCTTCACTTGCCGGGGCCAGCTGTTATTCCGCCACATTGGTATCGTCTTGGGTTTTTGGTGCGAGCGGCAGCCAAGAAACGGGGATTGAAAAATCCGTTTGAATTCCCACCATTCGATCAAAGTCCGGCCGCCTGCTAGGCTAGGCTGCATGCACCCCTTGTTTGATGATGTTCTTGGTCACGAGCAGATTCGCGATGTATTATCGCGCGTCGTTACGCGCCCTGGTCAGGCCTATCTTTTTCATGGACCAAAGGGAGTAGGGAAGGGGGTGCTGGCGGAACGATTTGCGGCAGCGCTGTTGTTTTCGCCTGAAGAGCAAGTCTCGCTTGATCGTGCTCGTTTAGCTGATCGTTTGCAGGCGCACCCAGACTTCATTCGGTTTGTTCGTGAAGAGGGAGCAAAGGAATTCTCGGTTCGCCAAGTACGCGAGTTATTGCAACGTGTTTCTTTGTCATCTGCACGTGGCGGCAAGATGGTGATTCTTGTTGAAGAATCCGACACGTTGAATGAGGAAGGCTGTAATGCCTTGCTAAAAACAGTAGAGGAGCCTTCAGCGGCGCTAGTGTTTCTTTTTCTTGCTGAACGACCAGATCGCTTGCCAGCTACATTGCGTTCGCGATTAGCACCACTCGCCTGTTCACGTGTCCCGAAAAAGCAGATTGAGGAGTGGTTGAAGACGGTTCATGGCGTGAAAGATCCAACAGCATTGGCGGGGGCAGCTCGTGGCTGTCCTGGCCGAGCTCTGCGCTACATGTCCGATCTATCCGGCTGGCAGATGTCCAAAGAACAAGCGAATGCGTTGGCTGAGCAACTACTTCATGGAGATCTAGGCGTTCGTTTACTGGCGATTGACCGCATGGTCACGCTCGCTGAGCGCCAAGAAGAGCCGGCACAGGGGTGGACTGTTCTCCTTGAACAAGCTGAACAGGCTATCCAACAAGAATGGCTCTCGCATCCACTGGAAACAGTTCGCATGGCCCGCGGACTTATCCACGCGTCAAAACTCGTGGGGGGATCCCTTTCTCCGCGTTTTGCGCTAGAATGGAACGGAACTTTACCTCTCGTGCCCAAACATTTTATTCCTCGCTCTCTTGATTCGTCCTCTCTTTTCTCACTATGAATCGCCGGTCTTTGCTCGTAGCTCCTTTGTTGGCCTTGTCTCTCATGGGTGCTGGCTGTTTCGGCTTTGGTGGCTCGACGGCGGTCGTTGGTGATGGTGGTGTCTTCCGCACGCGCGATGAAGCGATGAAGTGGGAGCAGCTCAAAGTGTTGAACTTGGACACGCAGATGGGTAGCACGATTGAGCTTGGAACGGTCTCCGTTGGACTTGATCCGCAAGACCCAAACACGATGTATGTTGGAACAAATGAAAACGGTTTGATGTACACCACGAATAATGCCCAGTCTTGGTATCTTTCCAATGGCTTAACCAAAGGGAAGATCAATGGAATCGTCGTTGATACAAAAGACAAATGCACGGTGTACGCCATTCGTGCCAACCAGATCGTGAAAACCACCACGTGTGGTCGTGAATGGGCAGAGTCCTGGTCTCATCCAAAATCTGACACGGTTATCACAGCAATCGCTGGTGATTGGTATAGCCCAAAGACCTTGTACATCGGTACCTCCGACGGCGACATTCTTCGCTCCGACGATGGTGCGGTGACGTGGCGCCCAATGCACCGTGTCGACAACAACCGCATCAATGATTTGAAGATTGATCCAAAGGATTCACGGGTGATTTACGTCGCGACGAATGGTGCCGGTATTTTGAAGAGCGTTGATGGGGGAGCGACCTGGATTGAGATCCGTAAGCAGTTCCAAGAATTCCAGTATGCTCGTACCCCGAAGTTCGTAGTCCTCGATCCAAGTACAAAAGATCGTATCTACCATATTTCTAAGTATGGCTTGCTCGTAAGTGACGATGCGGCTGCTACCTGGCGTGCTGTTACCCTTCCTACGGCTCCGCAAGAAACCGAAATCACTTCGTTTGTCGTCAATCCAAAGGATCCAAAGACGCTTGTTTACTCAACGAAGAGCGCGCTGGTCACGAGTAAGGATGGGGGCGTGACCTGGTCTTCGAAGAAGCTTCCAACGACGCGTGGGGTGGCGTGGATGGTCTATAGTCGTGAAGAAAAGCCAGCCTTGATCTTGGGTGCAGCGCCAGTCAAGAAATAGCGATTTTGACCGTTCTTCTCTTCCTTGGCATCATGCCATAGATATATTTTTCTATGGCAAACCACATCGACGATCATCGAGCAGAATTTCAGGGAGCAGTAGACCACTTCCATAAGGAGCTTCAAGGGCTACGCACAGGTCGCGCGAATGCAGCCTTGGTTGAAGATATTCGGATTGAAGTCTACGGCCAATCGATGGATTTAAAGTCAAACTGTTCGATTACGATTCCAGATGCGCGCACGATTCAGCTCGAACCGTGGGATAAGTCAATCGTGAAAGATGTCGAAAAAGCCCTCATTGATGCAGCGCTTGGCATGCAGCCAAACGTCGCGGGTACCTCGATTCGTCTTGTTATGCCACCGATGACGGAAGAAACGCGTAAGAATATGGTCAAGACGGTTCATCAAAAGGAAGAGTTGGCGAAAGTCGGGATCCGTAATGTCCGTGAAAAAGTGAAGTCGCTCATTACCGCTGATGAAAAGAATAAAGTGATCTCAGAAGATGAAAAGCGTCGTCAGCTCGAGCGTCTTGATAAGGTCGTGGCCGAATGGAACGCCAAAATCGAGACGATGACGGCGGAAAAAGAGAAAGACGTTCTCACGGTCTAACGCCCGTTTTCACAACCCACTTCTATGTCTACGCCTCTCACTATGGAGTCGCTCGTTGCGCTCTGCAAACGTCGCGGCTTTGTCTACCCATCGTCTGAAATCTACGGTGGTTTTTCGGCTGTCTACGATTTTGGTCCATATGGCGTAGAGCTCAAGAATAACATCGCCGAAGCCTGGCGCCGTTCAATGATTCAGCAGCGTTCGGATGTGGTTGGCTTGGATAGCGCGATCTTCATGCACCCAAAGACGTGGAAAGCGTCCGGTCACGTGGATAGCTTCAACGATCCGCAAATCGACTGTCGTGACTGTAAGAACCGCATGCGCGCGGACCATTTGCTTGAAAAGTTCGACATTGATGCCGACAAGATGCCGGTCGACCAGATTAATGCGGAGCTCGATGCGTTGCGTGCCAAAGGAACGAAAGTCACCTGTGACAAATGTGGGAAAACAAACCTCACTCCCGCGCGTCAGTTCTCGATGATGGTGAAGTCCAACTTGGGTGCACCTGTCGATGAGCTCACCGAAGAGAACATGGTCTACCTGCGCGCCGAGACGTGCCAGGGCATTTATTTGAACTACAAAAACGTTATCGATACGGTCCATCCGAAGCTTCCGTTCGGTATCGCACAGGTTGGAAAAGCCTTCCGCAACGAAATCGTCGCCCGCCAGTTCATTTTCCGTACGCGTGAACTTGAGCAGATGGAGTTGCAATACTTCATTCGTCCAGAGATGAATGATGAAGTCTTTGAAATGTGGCGCGAAACACGTTGGAAGTGGCTCTTGGAATACGGCATCAAAGAAGAGAACTTGAAGTGGTACAAGCACGTGAAGCTCGCGCACTACGCGAAGAATGCCTACGACATTCAGTACAACTTCACCGCTTTTGGTGGGTTCAAAGAGCTTGAAGGGATCCACGCGCGAGGTGACTGGGACTTGTCGCAGCATGCAAAGTTCTCCGGTGAGCGTTTGGATTACTTTGATGAAGCGAGTGGTCAGCGCTTTGTGCCACACATTGTGGAAGCGTCGATCGGTCTCGGTCGTGCGTTCATTGCCTTCATGCACGATGCGTATACAGAAGAGACGCTTGAAAATGGCGAAACACGCATTGTCTTGAAGTTTGATCCACGATTGGCGCCAATTAAGGCAGCGGTTCTTCCTCTTCAGAAAAAAGACGGTCTCGCTGATCTGGCCTCTGACTTCACGATGCAGCTCCGCAAGACCGGTCTCATGGTTGAATACGATGATTCTGGCTCAATCGGAAAGCGCTATCGCCGACAGGATGAAATCGGTACTCCATGGTGCATCACGCTCGACTACCAGACCAAAGAAGATAAGACGGTCACGATTCGTCACCGCGATTCCATGAAGCAAGAGCGCGTCCCGATGGATGGTCTGGCTGCTTGGCTCGAAAAAGAAACGCGCTGGGTTCGTTAATCTCCACAAACTATGAAGCACACCTTGCACCATCGCACTCTCTCGAATGGGATCCCGCTCTTTTTGATTCCGCGCGTCGATGTTCCATCCGCGACGATCATGGTTTCGGTGAACGTTGGTTCGCGTTACGAATCCGATGACATTGCCGGCGCCTCCCACTTCATTGAACACTTGATGTTTAAAGGAACGAAGCGTCGTCCAACGAGTGTTGATATCAGCCGCGAATTAGACCGCTTTGGCGCTGAGTACAACGCGTACACATCAAAAGATACGACGACGTATTACGTAAAGATCGACGCTGCTGAACTTCCACGCGCGATCGACTTGTTGAACGACATGCTCGCGCATTCCAAGTTCGATCAAGAAGAGCTAGACCGCGAGCGTAACGTCATTATCGAAGAGATCAACATGTATGACGATAATCCTGCGTCGAAAATGGAGGATCTGTTGGAAGGGGTGACGTTCGCTGGAAGCACGCTCGGTCGTCCGATCGCGGGTCCACGTGAAGTAATTCGTTCGATTCCACGTGAAGCGTTGATGGCCTATCACGCCACGCACTACGTACCTTCCCGTATGTCGATCGCGATCGCCGGAAATATCTCCAAAGAAGCGGAAGCGAAGATTCAGTCGACGTTTGGCAAATGGAAGAATCCGAAGAAAGAGGTGGCTCGTTCGTTTGAAGCCTTTGTTCCACGTGCTCCAAAAAAAGGGGAGTGGATTGCGTTTCACTCTAAGAAGACAGAGCAGACTCAGCTCGGTCTGTCCTTTCATGGTGCATCTTCCAAGGCGGCTGAGCTCCCGGCGATCAAGCTCCTCGCTCATATTCTGGGTGGCTCCATGTCTTCCCGTCTTTTCGTTGAAGTACGTGAAAAACGAGGCCTCTGTTACTTTGTAGGCTCTGGCCACATCTCGTTCGAAGACACAGGTGCCTTTACGATCACTTCTGGTCTGGATCCAAAACGAGTTGAAGAAGCCGTGCAGGTGATTTGGCGAGAGCTCCAAAAGATCACTAAAGAAGGGGTTACTGCCTCTGAGCTTCGTCATGCCAAGGATCACATCCGTGGCAAAATGATGCTCTACTTCGAAGATACCTCGAACCAGGCGAGTTGGTATCTGCGCCAGTGGCAGACCTTCGGGAAGCCACGTCCGCCAGAAGTGGCTTTAGCAGACCTGGAAGCGGTTACCCAAGCCCAGGTTAAAGCCGCTGCTAAGCGCTTATTTCAGCCAAATAACCTCTACGCATCCCTGGTTGGACCCTTTAAGGCCGCTCCCATTGCCCTTTTTGCCGGAATACGGTAAGCATGGGTGGTCTATGCGAAAATGGATCATCGCAAACTGGAAAATGCACTATGGGCCTATGAAGGCCGGGGCCTGGGTTCGGGCCTTCCGTCGGGAACGGTTACCAAAAGATTTGGATATTGGTGTCGCTGTTTCCGCAGTTTCTTTGCCAGCGGCTCGTGCTTCGCTTGGTCGCGCTGGTGTCCCAACACTCGGTGCACAGAACGTCTTTTGGGCGGATGAAGGAGCGTTTACGGGTGAGACATCACCAACCATGTTGAAGGAATTTGCCTTGTCCTTTTGTTTAGTTGGACACAGTGAGCGCCGCATTCACCTCGGAGAAACAGATGAGATGGTCGCCAAAAAAGCCGAAGCACTTCGTAAGAAGGGGATTCAGCCCGTGATTTGTGTGGGTGAGACAGATGCTCAAAAGAAAAAGGGCGAAACGCTAAAAATCGTACGTAAACAAGTGACAGATGCGCTGAAGGAATGGGATATGAAGGATGAAGACATTCTCCCAGCGTTTGCTTACGAGCCTATCTGGGCCATCGGAACGGGCAAGGCTTGCACGGCGCAAGAAGCTCGAGTTGTCCACGAAGCGCTTCGTACAACACTCACCAAGCTCTTCGGTGATCGTGCAAAAGACATTCATATTTTGTACGGAGGTTCCGTAGATATGCGGAACGTGGCAGAATACCTCTCAACCACCGAGATCGACGGAGTACTGGTTGGATCGGCCTCTCTCGACCCACGTGCCTTTGGCTTGCTGTGTCGCTCGGCGGTTCCAGCTTAAGCATGTTGCTCTCCATTTTACCGTTTTTAGGCGCCGTCATTTGTCTTGGCGTTGCCTTTTCGATTGTCAGAAAACACTGGTCTGAGATTCGATTGCTCGATCCAGATTCGGTCAAAGAAGAACGTCAGCGTCGCAAGCGTATGGAGATGATCCATCGCCGATTTGATCGTATTCGCACGGAACAGTTACTTCCGTTTCGTCGATTGGGTCGCGCAATTACCTTGGGGGCGACTGCATTCCAAAAGCGTTTACAGGAACGTGTGCATGCCTTTGAAGCGACCTATCGTTCGGTAAAAAATCCGTTTGCCGCGATCGCTCCCACCACTCGTGAACGGATTAAAACGCTCTTGTCTGAAGGGCGTTCGTTGGCGCGTGATCTGAAATTTGCTGATGCGGAACGCCGCTATCTTGAGATTCTGTCTTTGGATACACGCCATGTGGATGCTTATAAAGGATTGGGGACGATTTACTTGAAACAGAAGCTCTATCCGCAGGCTCGCGAGACGTTCGAATTTTTATTGAAGCTTAAGAAGACAGATGATGCCGTTTATGCGGGGTTAGCAGAGATCGCAGAGGCGGAAGGGGATTTGATAAGAGCTGAATCACATCGTGAAAAAGCGGTGGAGTTAGGCGCCCGTCAACCGCAACGAGCGGCTGAGTTGGCTGAGTTTTTGCTTCGTCAGAACCGTTCAGCGGAGGCATTAATTCATGCCGAAAAGGCAGTAGCTCGCGAGCCAGGAAGTTCACGCTATATTGAGCTGGCGCTTGAGGCGGCATTGGCGGCTAAGGATCTCACGCGGGCTCGCCATTGGTATGATCGCTATCGTTTAACGGCCGAAGACCAGCAACGATTCCAGGTTTTGCGAGAAAAAGTAGAAAAGCTTGAATTACAACAGAAAAAGGGCTAGGTCGCTCCCCTTGACGCTCCGTGTCAAAAAAGGAACAATGCAGCGGCCTGCCGTTGTAGCTCAGTTGGTAGAGCACGTCCATGGTAAGGACGAGGTCACCAGTTCAATCCTGGTCAACGGCTCCACAAAAATACCCCGCTTGAAGCGGGGTATTTTGTAAGATACCATTTGCCCATGACACAAGCTTTTTACACAGAAGATGCCGAAGCGTTTGCGCGTGAGGCGATGAAAAAGCTTGGAATCGGAAAACAGTCTGTCGTGTTGAACCTGGCATGTGAAGAGAAGCGCGTTCCAGACGCGCTAAAGGGAATCGTTCGTTCAGAAAACGTCTACGGAGTAGATATTGATGAGGAAGTTATTGCGAAGGATCCAAAGATCGTGTTTGCGAACGTCGACACCGATCCATTGCCATTTAAAAAAGGAATGTTTGATGTCGTAGTTTCGATTTGGGGGATGGAGCATTTCCAGACGCCGAAGATTTTTCATGAAGTAGAACGTGTATTGAAGCCGGGCGGACGGTTCATTTTTCTGACGCCAAATTTGGTGAATCCGATTTTCTTCTGGGCGAAGTTGCTCGGTGTTTCGTTTGCGGACTTTTACTACCAGCGCATTTTGAAGCTTCCATACCACCCACATGCAACTTACTATCGGTTCAACCGAGCGGGGAGCGTACGGTCTGTGGTAAAGTCCATGAACGGATTACGCATAGAAGAGCTGTCTTTTTTGGGGCCAGCCCAAGCGCTTTGGTATGCGCGTTTCAGTACATTGCTTCAGAATGTGATGCGAGTAATGGATCGTCTGTGTGCCGTCCCTGTTTTACGTCATCTGAAGCCCTATCTGTTTGTAACTGTGCAAAAGAAGTCGTGAGATTGACGAGGAGAAATCGATCACGTATTCTCTTGCCACAACGTCATGGGTGGTTACCGAAGCGGTCAAACGGGGCAGACTGTAAATCTGCTGGCCCAGCCTTCCTAGGTTCGAATCCTAGACCACCCACCAAAAACATCTCGCTCACGCGGGGTGTTTTTTCGTTGCAAGAAGCGGTTACTTCCGGCAAGCTAGTCCGTATATGTACGATTTGGCCGAGATTAAAGAACGGTTAAAACAAGTGCCACCAGGACTCGCCTTGGATATCGATGACACGCTGTCGCAAACCTGGGCGTACTGGGGTCAGGAAATGCTTCGTCGCTTTGGTAACCCAGAGAATCTCACTTGGGAAGAGATTCGAGCTAAATATCGACGCTGTGAAAACGTGCCCTATTGGCAAACCGAAGAAGCGCAAACCTGGATGGCAGAAAGTCGTCGTGGGGGCGCGTATTACGAGCAGCTGGAACGTATGCATGGATCGCATGAGAATGTGTATCGCATTCAGGAACATTTGCCGATTCATGTGTATCTCACGGCTCGTTCAATCGAGATGCTTGATACAACTCGCGCCTGGCTTGTGAAGCACGGGTATCCAGACGTCGAAGTGATCTCGCGTCCGCTCGATGTCCCGTATGAAGATACGTACCGTTGGAAGTCGTCCATTCTAACCGAGCTGTATCCCTACATCATGGGGATTGTCGATGATGATGCGAATCTGCCGTCGCACTTGCCTGCGGATTATCCAGGAACGGTTTACATTATTGGCAAAGAGACGAATCAGCGTGACGATGTGCGCTTGCACCACTGTCCAACGTGGGAAGATGTCTACTCGGCGGTTCAGGCGAGCCATGGTTCACGAAGCGCCTAATCAATGGAGTACCACTTGTTCCTTGGAGCAGAAGAGATTACGTATACGTTGAAACGTTCTGCACGTGCACGACGTTTACGATTAACGCTTCAAGCAGAAGGGGAACTGCTTGTGACAATTCCGACGCGTGTTTCGCTGGAACAAGTGGAGCGCTTGATCCGCGAACATGCTGATTGGATTTTAAAACAACGCGCACGTCATCTCGCTCGGCCTCGTCAGGTATTGCCCGCTATTTCTGACATGGCGGCGTATCGACTCTATAAACAAGAGGCGCTGACGCGTGTAAAAGACTACCTCGCACTGCTTGAAGTGAAAGAACGACTCCCTCGTTATACCGTCACCATCAAAAACCACCGAACACGTTGGGGGAGTTGTTCGAGGGTGGGAAGTCTCAACTTTAATTACAGAATTGCGCTCCTCCCGGCTGAGCTCGCGGAGTACATTGTCGTGCACGAAGTCTGCCACTTGTTTGAGATGAATCACTCGCTGCGCTTCTGGAAACGCGTAGAAGCTTTTTTGCCAGACTACAAAGAGTGTCGTCTTCAACTGCGTGGATATACCTGGAAGAAAGAATAGTCCTCATCGTTATCGTTGACAGCCTCTCGTCTACGTCGCATCGTTTCCGTATATGGAAACTCCTTCTCGTGCGTTTGTGCTTCCAGCGATTGTGTTGGCGATTGGGTTGGTTGTAAGCGTTCTCATCTTCACTTATGCCTATCGTGATGTGCGTCAGGATGTGCGCACGATCGATATCTCTGGTTCGGCAGAAAAGATTGTGTCATCGGACACGGCAAAGTGGTCTTTGTCTGTGTCGCGTCAGGCGGATGCAGGCAACTTGAATGAAACAGTTACACAACTCACGGCGGATGGAAAAACCGTGTCAGAGTATCTGCAAGCGAACGGGATCAAGAAAGAAGAGATCACGCTTCAGCCACCAGCGATTACGCCCGTGTGTGATGGCCAAGGATCTACGTCGTACGATCGTTCGGGAAATCCCTACTGCGCAAGTAGTCGTTTGCTCGGTTACGCCTTGCAGCAACCAATGGTTATCGAATCTACACAGGTAGAAAAGCTCACGTCACTTACGCAGAGCGCTTTCTCTACACTTGCTGCACGTGGCGTTATCCTGACAAGCGCTGGTGTTGAGTACTACATTCGTGATCTCAACCAAGTGAAAATGCAGCTCTTGTCAGATGCAACGAAGAACGCCAAAGAACGCGCGGAGAAGATTCTGCAAGGCACAGGCGCATCGATCGGGGAGTTACAATCAGCGAGTGTCGGTGTGTTCCAAGTAACGGCGGTGAACTCAACGGAGATTTCTGATTACGGTGCGTACGACACGGCTGCGCAGCAGAAAAAAGTGACATCGATTGTGCGTGCATCGTTCAAACTGAAGTAGAAAATCGCGCAATACATGTCTACGAAACGAGAGAATGAAATATTTTCTCTCGTTTTGCTCTTGACGTGTGTACAAGTGTGCTATACTACACTCGCGTTCGTCTGATGCTCTTTGCTCTTTCGCGAAATGAGATCATCTCCACGAACTTCGAGTCATCGCTAAGATGAACGAATAATAATGAAAGGAGAGTGACACTATGCCAGCCAAGAAGAAGTCCGCAGCAAAGCGCCCTGCTAAGAAAGCAGCGAAGAAAGTTGTTCGTAAGGCCGCGAAGCGCCCTGCTAAGAAAGCCGCCAAGAAGCGCAGATAAGATCTTTGATACGGAGGAAATTCCCTGAGCAGAAATGTTCGGGGAATTTTCAATTCAGAGCATCGTACGCTGGCGCATAGCTTTGTCGAGCACTTCGTTTTTTACTCACCGTAGATTACTACGCCTCGTAAAAAGCCTCGTACTCTTCGCGCTCTGCATCCAGCGTACGATGCTCTTCCTTTTTGTCTTTATTCATTCCCATTGACAAACCCAAAAATGGGTGGGACAGTGGATATGGATAGTACGTGCGAAGATCCGCCCGAGGTCGGGGGATGGGGTCAGGCGCAGACGAGTATCCCATTGTTTCCCTAACCTTAGGATCATGCCAACAAAATTGTTTGTCGGAGGTATCCCTTACCGCACGAGTGAAGAGGAGCTCACCGCTCACTTCTCCCAGGCTGGTCAGGTCCTCTCCGTCTACATCCCGCTCGATCGTGAAACCCGCCGTCCACGCGGATTCGCCTTCGTCGAGATGGTTGACGACGCAGCAGCTGACAAGGCTATCTCGATGTTCCACGACACTGAGATGGGCGGTCGCCGCATCGTTGTTAACAAGGCTCGTCCAATGGAAGATCGTGGTGGTCGCGATGATCGCGGACCTCGCCAGGATCGTTCCATGGGCATGTAGTCTTCAGCACTACACTGCGAAAACACCTCTTCCAGCAATGGGAGAGGTGTTTTACGTATTCGTTCTTGCTATCATAGAGCTATCTTTATTTTTTGAAATGCTCTTCTATGTCGATGATCGGCTATGTAAAACGAGTGAATGCAGAGCTTGCGAATCAACTCATGAAAGGAGAAGGGGAGGCGGATGCGCTCTACGAATGTTCAAAAGAAGATGAACAAACAGGTCACTGTCTTTATTTGGATAAAACGTGGGATGGGATCGATTTTCTCTTCCAGAATGGGAATCGACGAAACAACCCAAACAGTGCGTACCTTGGAGCCAAGAAGTCTACCTATCTGGAAGAAGACTTTGGCTATGGACAACCGATGTTGATCACGGCGAGTGAGGTGTTACGAATCGGCGATGAGCTTGCGCGCATTTCAGATGAGGAGTTTTCAAGACGAGTCGAGGCGCATCACGCATCTTTGATCGAACAAGAAGTGTATCCTTTTTCGGAAGGGGAGACGGTGGCGGATATTGATGGGTATGTCACGCCGTATTTCAAAAAGTTAAGCGAATTTTTCGCTAAGGCATCAAAAGCAGGAGATTCAGTGCTATTTTGGATACTGTAGGTCAGATCAATGGCGGAAAAGCGCCCTGTCCTAACAGGAGATTTTTCGTTCATGTTGACGCAAACTTGTGCATTTTATTATTTTAGGCTAACGTTTTCGGCGCTCCAATAACATCTATTCCTCGAGCTCCACGGGAGGTGACATGAACGGATCTGTGTCTAGGCCGCAGCCACTCGTCTGGCTACGGATCGGAGGGGCGCTGCTCTTTGCCCTTCTCTATCTCTACCCCATCATGGGGGTCGTCCTGTCCCTGCAGGCGCTGGGATGCCTCCTGTACTCGCTTGTCTTCGATGATGACGAGCAGTTCTGGCGAGCGTTCCGCGTCCATATGACGCGACAGGCCAACGGTCACGGGCCCGTGATCCTCTGGACCCTCCAGACGATCCTCGGGTTCAAGGTCAACTTCAGGTTCGACCGGGCCAACATCGGGGCGGCGGGTCAACCCGTCATCATTGCTCCGAACCACTTGTCGATCATGGACATCCCGCTGGCTGTCGTCGCGATGTACAAGATCGGCAGGGGAGCGATTCGATGGGTGCTCAAGGCGCCCCTCAAGTGGGTCATTCCCATCGGCTGGGCCGCTCAGTGGATCGGGTGCGCGTTCGTGCTGCGTGGTGGTCCCAAAACGCGTGAAGCGGATGTCGCGTCGGTCGCGAAATGCGGGGAATGCGCCTACAACGACGGGCAAGACACGCTGATCTTCTGCGAGGGCACACGTGGTCCGTCCGATGATCGTGGACCCAAACGCGGCGGGTTCGAGGCGCTGCTCAACTCGAAGCCTAAAGCGGACGTCGTAACGATCGTCTTCCGCTGGAGCGATGATGACGGACGACCTGTCGGCCGAGGCGCCGTCGGGGCAGCGCTCTCGCTGCCTGGTCGCACCATCGACGTCGAAATCAAGCGCGTCCCACGCGCTGAGATTCACACCAACTGGCTCAATGAGCACTTCGCCGCGGTGAGAGCTGCGGCATCACCTTCACAGCCGTCGCGGTAAGCGACGGCTACACATCAACCCCTTCCAGCGATCTGTCCGGAAGGGGATTGCTGTTTTTACAGACCCAACTGCTTTTTCAATTCTTCTTCAGCACTAGCGGGGTTTGTCTTTCCGGCAGAGGCTTTCATGACTTGGCCGACGAACCATTTTAAAACAGGAAGTTTTCCGCCACGCACTTGGGCGGCTTGATCAGGGTTTTGTGCAATGACGTCACTCACGACTTTTTCTAAGAATCCACTGTCTTGAATCTGGGCGAGGCCATGGGTTTCGACCAAGTTGGATGGATCACCTTTGGTATCGATCATGAAGCCTAAGAGCTTGAGACCGTTGGCGGCCGTCACTTTGCCTTGATCAATCATGAGTAAGAACTCAGCCATGTTCTCTGGGTCGATCAAGCCATGCGGACTCGCGATGTTACGTTCGGCGAGGAGACCAGCGAGTTTATTGGTAAGCCAACTGCCGGCAAGTTTTGCGATACGTCCACGCTGTTCTGCGAGAAGGGTTGAGGCATCTTTTCCTGTTTTATCCGAAGCTTCCAACCAACCACCAAGCTCACCCATCGTTTCTTCAAAGAAGCTGACCCAGTGGTTTGAGGTAAGGAACATCGCGTCTTGTTCGCTAACGCCGTATTCTTCACGCAAGCGACGACGTGTGTTCGACGGAAGTTCTGGTAGACGGCCACGCTCTTCTTCACGCCATTCAGCAAGAGGAAGGGGAGGGAGGTCTGGTTCAGGGAAATAGCGATAATCAGCCTCAGATTCTTTCACGCGTTGTTCAACTGTTTCTTCTGTTTGGTCGTTCCAGCCACGCGTGGTGGTGTGTGGGATTGTTCCACTCGCGATGAGCTTGCTTTGGCGCTCGATTTCAAACTGCAAGGCGCGCTCAACCGAACGGAACGAGTTAAGATTCTTAATTTCTGTTTTCGGATTGAACTTGGTGGACGTTGGTTTGCCGTCTTCGCCGAGGGGTAAAAGAGAAATGTTTGCATCACAACGCATCATGCCTTTTTCCATGTCTGCATCAGACGCGCCGATGGCTCGAAGAAGAGCTTGGAGTTCTTGGAGGAAGAGTTTCGCTTCTTGTGGTGATCGAAGGTCTGGACCGGTGACAATTTCTAACAGAGGAGTGCTGGCGCGATTGAAGTCGACATATGTTGCGTTTGAAGCCCCCTGGTGCAAGTTTTTGGCGGCATCTTCCTCCATGTGTGCACGTTCAATCTTGATTGCGAGCTGTTGGCGGTCTGGGGGGTTGGTTGGAACGTGAAGGTGAAGGACGCCATTTCCGACAACTGGATGTTTGTATTGAGTAATCTGGTAGCCTTTTGGAAGATCTGGGTAAAAGTAGTGTTTACGATCGAAGTAGCAGGCGTCAGGGATCGCCGCATCTAAAGCCAGGCCGACACGTAGGGCTTTGCGAACCGCTTCTTCGTTTAACATCGGTAATACACCTGGATGACCTAAGCAGATCTGACAGGTAGCGCTGTTGGCGGGAGCCGTTTCATCAACGGAAGGGCATTCACAAAAGAGCTTGGTTTTGGTTTTGAGGCGGGCGTGGATTTCGAGGCCGATGATCGGTAAAAAAGCCGTTGACATATGGCTTAGAGAGTAACTCGCCAGCCTCTAGATTGTCGAGCTACTCTGTACGCTTCAGCTCAAGGTAGATCGTCACCATCAAATGGACCAAGAATGGAAGAGCGATAACCATCGGAAGGGCATCAATGACCTGGAGGGCGCTCGAAGCGATTTGGGTGGATGGAGGGCCAAAGACGGTCCAGTTCAAAAAGCCGACCTGACTTACGAGGGCAGAGGGACGATAGCCGGCAATCAGTCCGACCAAGGCTTCAATGATTGAGCTTGCTATCATGCTCGTAATGAGGATCATGAGTCCGGGCAAAACAAGACGCCCCAATGTTGCCCACCAGCGACCACGAACGAGCTCTGCAGAGCGAGCAAGTGCTTGAAGACCGGTTTTGCCTTCATCGATGAAGGTGTACTCAGCGAATAAGAAGAGGATGGTCAGCCAAATACCAGGGATCACGAACACCAGCGAGCCACCAGCAGCGGCTAAGCCACTCAGAATGGTGATCAACAAATATGACACCAACATGACGGGCGTTGGGATTTTAAGCTTCTTCCCAGTTCGCTCACTCAAGATGCTGGTCTCGAGACGAAGACTCACCCAGCTTGCGCCGACGATCTGAAGTAGGAGAATGTCGGTTGCGCGCAAAGCGACACGAACCCCTTCCGGGACGTAGAAGGAGATCATGGCAATCGCAAACGAGATCAGGGCAATCCCGAGAATACCGACCGATGTTTTGATGTCGTTCGACAGGTATTTTTTTCCTTCGTGCCAGGTGTGGACAAAGACTTCGGAGGGAGAAATGAGCGGCTGGGCCATAGGTAAGCGTAGTGTATCACAGGAACCAAAAACCCTGGAGCGTGAGCTACAGGGTTTTTGAATAATCGATGAGTGATTAACGGCTCGCCTTCAATCCGTGGAAGAGCTTGACCTGGACGACCTGCATGAGACCGGCGGCGACCAAGGACAGCAGCATGTTGATGACGATTGCAGCGATGAAGAGAATACCAGCGATGATGAGAATTGGTACGCTGGCAGCCCCTAGCGCGCCAGAGCCACCTTCAGAGAAGCTCATCATGGCGCCTAAGCCGCCGATACCCGCGACGATCGCTGGAACAATGAAAACGACGAACGAAATGACGCCAAGAACAAGCTGGAAGACGAGGCCTGGAACAAACAAGCGCCACAACGTTGACCACCAGCGACCTTTTACCAATTCCATCGAGCGACCGATCGCGCTCGTGCCGGTCACGCCTTCTTCAAGATAGGCAAAGAGGGCAAATCCAGAAGCGATGGCAAACCAAATACCTGGCAATAAGAAGAGGATCGATCCACCGAGTACGCCGAGACCGCTCACGAGGCTGATGATGAGTCCTGGCCAGAATAATTCCATGAGAGACTTGCTCTGAGTCGACTGTGCTGCGCCGCCATCTTTTGCGAGCAGGTAACGAGAAATGTGAAGGGTTACAAAGATGCTCCCAACGAGGAGAACGAGCAGGCCGAGCAGGATGAGAACAGGGCGACTTGTCGCGATACCAGCCATGTAGAGGGCGAAGTAGGCGATCATCACAGGGATGAGCCAGGCATTCCGTTTTACGATGGTTTTCCAATCGTTTTTGAAGAAGTTCCACGATTCGTGGATGAGATCGGAGATGGAGATAAGAGGGGTCATAGATGCGACCAGTGTAGCCTAAATCGCACGCCGACGGTAGGTGACGAGGCGAAACTGAGGGTACGTTTGGTGTTCAACTTCTTCCCAAATGGCAGAGTCGATGACCGGGAAGAATGTGTCACCATCCATCTCTTCGTCGATATGAGTGATGAAGAGCGTATCGGCGAGGTCGATGGTTGTTTTGTAGAGTTCGGCGCCGCCGATGATACAGATCTGTTCGGTGGTATGCGCCTGAATGGCGGCCTGAATGGTTGAGTATGCTTCAACGCCGGGTGGAAGAGGATAGCTCGTTTGCCGTGTGATGACGACGTTGGTTCGTCCCGCTAATGGGCGATATTTCTCTGGAATTGATTCCCAGGTTTTACGTCCCATGATGACGACTTTCCCAATGGTGAGTTCTTTGAAGACGAGCTGCTCACCCGGAATCTTCCAGGGGATGCCACCATTTTTTCCAATACACCCGTTCTTGGCAACGGCCGCAACGAGAGAGATTGGCATAGTTGTTAGACAGCAATTGGGAAACTAATTTTTGGGAAACTCTGGTAATTTTCTACGACTGTATCTTCTGCTTTCCAGTCAAAGATGGAGGTGAAGTTGTTTGTTGAAATCTTTGGAAGTGGATAGGCATTTGGATCGCGCTCGAGCTGGGTTTTTACCCCTTCCAAATGGTTCACGTAAATATGAGTATCTGCTAAGAACCCTACAAGTTTCCCTTCTTGGAGATTTGCTTCTTTTGCCAGCAAGTGAAGCATTAATGCGTAACTTGCGATGTTAAAAGGAAGTCCCAAGACGGTATCTACGGAACGCTGGTTCCAGAGAAGGTTCAATTTGCCGTTAATGACGGTGACCTGGAACGCGTAGTGACAAGGAGGAAGACCCATCTCTCCAAGCATTTCTGGATTCCAAGCTGAAACGATCATGCGACGGTCATTTGGGTTCTTCTTTAAGGTTTCGACGATCTTTGCTAATTGATCAACGCCTTTTCCTGAATAATTTTGGTCATAGCCTTCGTATGGTGCATTAAAGTGGCGCCATTGATAGCCATAAATTGCGCCTAGATCGCGTTCTTCCATCATTCGAGCTTTAGACGCCTCATCTGTCCCGTATGGAGCTTTTTTAGGGTAAGCCCATTCGTCCCAGATGTGATTGTTACGTTCTTGAAGCCACTGTTTATCTGTTAATCCTTTAATGAAAAACTCAAGTTCACTTGCTACGAGACGAAAGGGGACAAATTTTGTGGTGAGTAACGGAAAGCCGTTCGACATGTCATGTTCAAACATTGCGCCAGCAATAGCGATTGTGTCGACGCCCGTTCGATTCTCTTTGCGTTCTCCCGTATCAAGAATGCGACGAATAAGATCAAGGTATGTTTTCATAAGAAGATAAAAAGAAGGCAGCGATAAATATAAAAATACGCCTATCTAAAAGATCGATTGTTTTTGATAATTACAACATAACGAGAGCGTACACGTCTCGTACTTTGAAGCGCAAGCCGCTATAGATTAGGTCGTATATCCACCGCTCTGTCCCCAGCCTCCACGGGAGGTTTCATTTTGAGCTGGGCCTTCTTTCCATTCTACACGAGCAATGCTGACAAGGAGTCCTTGGACGACACGGTCCCCAGCTTTTAGTTGCACATCTTTGTCTCCAGGGTTCCAAAAGCCCAAGCTGAGTTCATCTTGAGGGCCGCAAAAATCTTGGTCGATAATGCCGATGGTATTCGCTAAGCGAAGGCCCGTCTTTTGAAAGAGGGAAGACCGTGGGGCAAAGATCAGAGCGTAGCCGGGAGGGGTGGCAATGATAAGGCCGGTTGGAACAGTGGCAGCGCCGTGGGCGGGGATTGTCACGTCTTCTGGACAAACGATATCAAACGCAACCGATCCTTCAGTGGCGTAGGTGGGAAGTTGTACGGAATCTCTGACGCGCGTAATTCGGACTGACAAGGCAGTCATACTAATTTTTTACATGTTCTTAAACGCTGGGTATTTGTGTCTGGCGAGCTTCGTAGCCGAGTTCTTTCATCATTTCAGCAACTTGAGCTTCGAGGTCGGCAGCGGTTTTGCTGTTATCTAGATGCTTCCAGGCGCGGCTCATGACGAGCGGAATGGTCACTTCGGTTGGAGCGTGATCTTGGGCGACGAATTCTTGCCAGGTCATGTGTTGCTCGCCAGCTTTTTCCCCACGCTTCTTCATGCGTTCGTAACGCATTTCGGCTGGAACATCGATCGAAACCAGTTTGAAGAACGGGAGTGGTTCGAGGGCGACGATATCTTCTGGACGACGAATGCCATCAATCACGACAAGAGGGCTTGTTGAGAGGACGGCATCTTTTTCGATGGCATAGGACAATACGTCCTCACCAAAGCTTCCACGAAGCGCATTGGAAAGGGCAATGAAATGATCACGAGAATGGTCAATGTGTAAACGAGTAAGAATGTCTCCCAATACAGCGCTAAAGCGTGAATAGGCGGCGCCATATTGCTTGATGAGTACGTCGGCAACGGTTCCTTTTCCGCAGCCTGACTGACCGACGAGTCCGATGATGTGATTCGGCATACGACTGGAGAGTACTCGCCAAGCGAAGGAGTGTCGACGGGAACTTATCCGCACCATCTCCCGAATGCAAGGAAAATTGTGTATCATGCACGAGCAAATTCATTTTATTTTCTTTCTATGGCACTTACATCAAAAAAGAAAGCGGGTTCCGCTCACTTAGGCGCAGGTCTTGCAGCTGGCGCGATTCTTGGATTGGCCGCTGGCTTGTTCTTGCAGTCTCGCAAGGGCAAGGAGCTCACCAAAGACGCAGAAAAGAAGGCAAAGATGTTGCAGAAACAGGTGATGAAGAAGCTCGAAGCCGCTGGTGATATGTCGAAGGAAAAGTATGCCGAGATGGTTGACCAGGTCGTCGAGTTCTATCAGAAGAGCAAAGACGTAGCGGCGAAAGAAGCGCCACAAGTTCGCAAATATTTACTCGGTCGCTGGAACGAAGTGAAAGGGTACTTGGATCAGAAATAAGAGTTGTCAGAACAAAAAAACGAGCTCTAGAGCTCGTTTTTTGTTTAGTCTTAAGAGGAGTATCCTATAGATACTCGTATGTTTGCTGCTCAGCGCTCTGTGTTAGAAGGACTTGGTCAAGGTTCTCGTGCGTCTGAGAAGACGAAAGCTCCTTCGCCTGGTTTATATACGGTCTTTGAGCGTGATGGAGCATTTATTGCCGTTCTTCCTTCTCTTGTCAGTGATGAGCGAAAAATGGTTACCGGTCAACGTGAAGAGTCTTTTGCCACGAAAGAAGAGGCAGAGTCGGCGATTCTTGGTGATCGTGAACGGACGCGAGTTCGATTTGAATTAGCTGAATTACGTAAAACGTTTACTGCCACCTATTACTCGATCGAACCAAGGCCTGATGGGAAGTTTTTGGTAAAAATTCCGGCGAACTACAGATCTGATAAGGGCATGTTGATCGGAACGGCAACAGTTGAGTGCGCTTCCTGGGATGAGGCAAAAGCGTTGTATCTTAAAGAGCGAAAAGATTCAGAGCGACTCACGCATGAACCAATTTTGGATATGCGTCTTTCTCCTCGAGCCAGCGTTGCCTTTTCGCATTTTGATGGTTTTCGTCCGAATGTTGTTCCAGGAGCCGAAGCCGTACCAATTCCATCAGAAGTCCAAAAGGTCGTGATGACGCCAGAGCAGATGAAGGGTGGAAAGTCAGCCATGTCGTATCATAAAACACTGGAACGGCCTGGCTGGGAGGGGGAGATGTATGGATTGATCGATGGATACCTTAAAGGAGCGGGCCAACCTTTATTGAAAGAAATTGGTATCACTTCTCTGGACGCGCTTACGCCAAAGCAGGCGATTGATCTGAGTACTCGGCTGGTTCTAGATCTGACAAAGTATTATGTCAGAAAAGATTTATATTTTGATGTAAAAGAGACGACGCATGACCATAAGGATGCCATCGAAATTCTTCAAGAAGGTTTGCAACGGAAAGGGGATCCTGCGTGGGAGGGGAATGGTGTTTGTCGAAACTTCGCTGGAACCGTGAAAGCGGTTTTTGAGGGCTTAAAAGCACGTCAGGGTCAGTTTACGCAGCTAAACAATGTCCACTGTCTGTACGAAGGGCGAACAGATAGCTTTGAGCCAACGAAAGACGATTGGATGAACACAAGTGGAGGAAGTAAGATCGGTCATGCCTGGAATACGTTTGTCGCGCTGAATGCCGAGGGCGGTGCACATGCGGTGATCGCCGATGTGACTTGGGCGAAGCGTGATTTACAGACGGGTAAGATCGATCATCTCGATCAGACGTTGACTCGTATGGAACCGTTTATTGCTCAAGGACTGGACGTGGCGACACGCTCTGGTCTTGCGCAAGCGGAAGTTGTGACCGAACGTGAAAAGGCGCTGAGCTACTATCTCCTTCAAATCGAACGACTCAGTACTTCGTCTGTTGGCTACGAAAAAGACCAATTACCCTTCTTTGCTGGTCGTTGTGTTGAGCTTTTGGCGCGCGTGGGAGAGTTAAAACGCTCTCTTTCGGTTCACGCTCTACGAGCGGTTGAGGCGCTGTACTTGAAGACGGCGAATAAGATGGATAAATCTGAGTTGGAAGGATTGTGGCATATTTATCGTCATAATCGGCAGTTTGCTTTTCCGCAGATGCTCAGAACGTTTTTAACAGAAGGGGTGGGTGGGCAGTCACGCGATCGGCTGACGTTTAGAGATGATGAGTTACAGGCGTTTGCCTATGATGCAGCCCCTGACCGAAGCAAGGCGATGGAGCTAGTTGCGAATGATGGAGCGTTCCGTGCACGTATGCGTGAGGTGCAGCCTGGAATGTTTGGTCGGTTTGATCCGATCGATTCACCAGAGGATGCGATGGAGTTGAAGTATTTATTGAAACAAGATGCAATGACGGAATCGCTCGCTTCTCGTATTCAGCCAGGTCGATCAGATGCGGCGACGATTGCTTCCGTTATGGAGCGAGTACGAGATGGATTAAAAAGAGCGAATCCAGATATCTACGCCGCTCAAATTGCTTCACTCACAGATTATCAAGTCGTGAAACGACTGAGGGATCTTCGAAAGCTCGTTTCCCAAAAACGATAAACCCCGCTCCTAAGAACGGGGTTTATTCTAGATTGCAGGTTAATTTGCTTTTGGTTCGCTTTGCTTGAACACTACTTTGTCTTTCACGACATCAATTGTAATGTGTTGGCCTTCTTCGACCTTGTGCTCGAGAAGCTGCATCGCGAGTTCGTCGAGGACGAGCTCTTGGATGGCACGCTTCAATGGGCGAGCACCATAGGCTGGGTCATGGCCACGTTCAGCAATCAGTTCCTTCGCCTTTTGCGTGAAGGTGAGGGTAATGCGCTTCGACTGGAGACGCTTCATCACGTGACGAAGTTGCAAGTCGACGATCTTCGCGAGAGCTTGCTTACCAAGCGACTGGAAGATGACGATCTCATCGATACGATTCAAGAACTCTGGACGGAACTGCTCGCGGAGCAGTTCCATGAGGCGCTTGCGCGTTGATTCAGTCTGCTTCTCTTCGTCCTTGTCGCTCTTGCTCGTGAAGCCGATCTCCGCACGTTTCTTGCCCGCATCGAGAATCATGTCGGAACCAATGTTGGACGTCATGATAACAATGGTGTTCTTGAAGTTCACCGTGCGACCTTTGCCGTCGGTGAGCTTTCCATCATCTAAGACCTGGAGAAGCAGGTTGAACACATCTGGATGCGCTTTCTCCACCTCGTCGAGCAAAATAACAGAATACGGACGGCGGCGAATCTTCTCGGTGAGCTGTCCACCTTCGTCGTGGCCGATGTAGCCAGGAGGGGAGCCGATCATGCGAGAGATGGCATGCTTTTCCATGTACTCAGACATGTCAACGCGAACCATGGCTTCTTCGTCATCGAAGAGAATGTCGGCGAGAGCACGGGCGAGCTCGGTTTTTCCAACACCGGTTGGACCCAAGAAGAGGAAAGAGCCGATAGGACGACGTTCTTCGTTGATGCCAGCACGTGAACGGCGAAGGGCATTAGCAACCGCTTTCACAGCTTCATCTTGATCAACGACATGCGTGTGAAGCGCGTCTTCTAGCTTCGTGAGTTTCTGCGCTTCGGATTCCAACATGCGCTGCACAGGAATACCGGTCCAACGAGCTACAACCGATGCGATCTCTTCTTCAGTGACAGCATCCTTCAAAAGACCACGCTGGCCTTGTAACTCCTTAAGCTTCGCTTCGAGTTGGTCCTTCTCTTTTTCTTTCTGCGGCATTTGGCCGTAGCGAATGCGGGCAACTTTTTCCAAGTCTCCCAAACGTTCTGCGGCGTCCGCATCGGTCTTGAGTTTCTCGAGGGCTGCTTTTGCCTCGCGAATTTTGCCGATCAGTTCTTTCTCGGCTTTCCAGCTGAGTTCAAGGCCGTGGGTTTTTTCTCCCACCTCTGCCATGTGACGCTCGATCTCTTCAAGGCGCTCTTTCGATGCGTCATCTTCCTCCTTGAGAAGGGCGCGTTTTTCAATATCAAAGCGCATCAATTCACGCTTCAAGCGATCGAGCTCTTCTGGAAGCGAATCGATCTGCATGCGGAGGCCCGAGGCCGCTTCGTCAATCAAGTCGACGGCCTTGTCCGGCAGAAAACGATCGGTGATGTAGCGTGTCGACAAACGAACCGCCGCTACAATCGCGCTATCGGTGATACGTACCCCATTGTGGAGTTCATACTTGTCTTTGATACCACGCAAAATGGCGATTGCATCTTCTTCGCTTGGCTCGTCGATGAACACCGGCTGGAAGCGACGAGCGAGCGCGGCGTCTTTTTCGATGTGTTTCTGGTATTCCTGAAGCGTCGTTGCACCAATGGCCCGAAGCTCACCACGAGCCAGGGCTGGTTTCAGCATGTTGGAAGCATCAAGTGTACCGCCTTCGCCCCCACCACCCGCGCCGACCAAGGTGTGTAACTCGTCGATGAATAAAATAATCTTTCCAGCCGAACGCTCAATTTCTTTAATGACGGCTTTGAGACGCTCTTCGAATTCACCACGGAATTTGGTTCCAGCGACAAGTGACCCAACATCAAGCGCGACGACTTCTTTTTCTTTGAGTGATTCTGGAATATCACCGGCCACGATACGTTGCGCTAGCCCTTCCACAATCGCGGTTTTTCCAGTTCCAGCTTCACCGATCAAGACCGGATTGTTTTTTGTACGGCGGAGCAGGATCTGCATCACACGGCGAATTTCTTCGTCGCGGCCAACCACTGGGTCGAGTTTATCTTGGCGGGCGAGCGCGGTGAGGTTGCGTCCGTATTTTTCCAAGGCCTGGAACGAACTTTCTGGTTCAGGGGAATCAACCGTAACACTTCCACGAACCTCTTTGAGTGCGGTTAAAATCTTCGTCTGGTCTGCTCCGTACCGTTCCAAGATATGCGCAATTTCACTGCGACCGTTCATGAGCGCAAGGAGAATATGTTCGGTTGAGATAAACGAGTCTTTGAACTGCTTCGAGATGGTCTGTGCCTCTTCTAATGCCTTGGCGATCATCGGCGTGAGATAGAGGTTCGTTGGATTGAGTTCGCTACTGCTGACTTTTGGGAGACGTTGAATCAACTCCTCCACTTCACCTTTGAGGTCGTTCAAGGGAACAGAAAGCTTTTTCAAGACGGCAGGGACGGTGCCATCAGCTTGGTCGATCAATGCTAAAAAGACGTGGAGCGGTTCCAGTGTTTGCTGCCCGGACTGAAAGGCAATCTGTTGGGCATGCTGAAGGGCTTCTTGGCTTTTATGGGTGAAATTCTGGGGAAGCATAGAAAAAAGAATATTAGCACTCTCTTCTAGAGACTGCTAATACGATACGACGAACTGTTTTGCCTGTCAATCCAAAAAAGCGGCTAAGGAAGTGGAAAAAACACCTGAACTGGCTGGTCTATGTCCTTATAGACAATCTCAATGAGTCCATCCTGGGAGGGGATAGAGAAATAGACCGGGAGTCCGTTCGCGACACAGAGCTGGATTGGTTGGTAACTTCCCACATTTCCCATGAACTGAGAGAAGCTGTGCAGTTTGCAACCGCGTGGATCGTCTTTCACGGAGGCGTAGCGTGCGTTTTCATCTGGATAGAGTGGTTCCGAACCGGCACGATTTGTGATTGATTCGAAGAGGTTCGCGATGTACTGGGATTCTGGTGTGTCGGTGATCTCTTGCCAGGTAGAGGTGCCGTTGCGAACTGCGACTCGCTTGTCTTTGACGGCTAACTCACTCGTGAATCCATTCTTGAGCATGAGCTTGCCAAACATGCCGTTTGGTTGATTATAGGCAATTTCTCCTTTGATTCCGTCCGGACCACCGATCGTAATATCAGCTCGGAAAGATTGGCTTTTTTGAAAGCTCTTCATGACGTCACGTAAACGCAGGATTTCCGCGTGTGGTTTGCGTTCTGGTTTTATTTCTCGTTTCGGTTCTTCTGTTGTCTTCGTGTTTACGGAAATGGTCGGCAGCGTGATTTGGCCGTTTCCTAGATTGCCGGTGACGTTCGGGCGGCTCGTGTCAATCTTCTTACAGCCAAAGCCGGTCAGCATGAGTCCGCTGACGAGGGCACCAAAGATAAAAGAGCGACGAAAGGACATAGAAACTGCTCCTATTGTGCCAAAGGTGGAAGAGAAGCGATAGGGCATGGTGTTTACGGGCCAAAAACGGTAGGCTTTACCCCTATGGCCGGTGTACTCTCCGTCGTCGCAACCCCCATTGGAAACCTCGAAGATATCACGCTTCGAGCACTTCGTATTCTCAAGGAGGCGGATGCGATTGCGTGTGAAGATACGCGTGTCACAGGCACGCTTCTGAAGCACTTCGAAATCAGTAAGCCGTTGCTTGCGGTGCATCAGCACACGGCTGACCAGGGCTTAGAAAAGATCGTAGAACGAATCCAAGCGGGGGAGCGGATTGCCTACGTATCCGATGCGGGAACGCCGGGAGTGAACGATCCCGGTGGAAAGTTGGTGGCACACATTCTCGAGGCTGGTTGCTCGGTGGAAGTGATTCCAGGGCCATCGGCGCTCACGGCAGCGATGTCCGTTTGTGGCTTTCCGATGGAGCGATTCCGGTATGTTGGGTTTATTCCTCACAAAAACGGGAAGCAGTCGTTGCTCAAGGCGATCGCCGAAGACGAACAGCCAAGTTTGTTCTTTGAATCGACGCATCGCATTATGAAGACGTTGGAGTCGTTACAGACAAGCTATGGTGAGACGCGTCTGATTTTCGTTGGTCGTGAGCTCACCAAGAAGTTCGAAACCTTGTATCGTGGGACGCTGCCAGAAGTGCTGGTTGCCTTGCAAAACAGCGATACTCGTGGTGAATTTGTCATTATTACGGCGCCACACAAGCTCTAGCCTTTATGTCCAAGAATACGTTTTATATTACGACCACCTTGCCTTACGTGAACGGCGATCCACACATTGGATTTGCCCTTGAAATTATCGAAGCGGACGCAGCCGCCCGATTTCATGCGTTAAAAGGGGAGAAGGTTGTGTTCAACACCGGTACGGATGAACACGGGATGAAACTTTACAAAAATGCGCAGGATAAGGGCATGGACACGCAGGCGTACGTGGATAGCTATGCTGCCAAGTTTCACCTCCTCAAAGATGCGTTGAATTTAACATATACGAATTTTATTCGTACGACGGATCCCAAACATAAAGCCGCCGCTCAGGAGTTCTGGATGCGCTGTTTTAATAACGGCGACATCTACAAAAAGCACTATCAGATTAAGTATTGTATTGGCTGTGAACTCGAGAAGACTGAATCGGAGCTCGTCGATGGCAAGTGTCCGATTCATCCAACGTACACGATTGAGTTGATCGACGAAGAGAACTATTTCTTCCGTTGGTCGAAGTATCAACAGCCGTTACTTGATCTCTACGCGAAGGACCCACAGTTTGTACAACCAGCTTTTCGCTTAAAAGAAATCACGAACTTCGTGGCGGGAGGTCTGCAAGATTTTAGTATCTCGCGCTTGAAAGCCAAGATGCCGTGGGGTGTGCAGGTTCCGAACGATCCAGAGCATGTGATGTATGTGTGGTTTGATGCGCTTGTAAACTATATTTCGACGCTTGGTTGGCCAACGGATGAGGCAGCGTTTAGCGAGGCCTGGCCGGGGGAGCAGGTGTGTGGAAAAGACAACCTTCGTCAGCAGTCAGCGATGTGGCAGGCGATGCTTATGTCGGCCAAGCTGCCAACATCGAAACGGATTTACGTAAACGGATTTTTGACGGTAAATGGGCAAAAGATCAGTAAATCGATTGGAAACGTGATTAATCCGATCGAGCTCAGCGAGCAGTACGGTTCTGAAACGGTGCGCTATTTCTTGTTGCGTGAAATTCCGTTCGGTGATGATGGGGACTTCTCGTATGAGCGGTTGAAGGAGCGGTATAACGCTGACTTAGGCAATACCTTTGGAAATTTGGTCAATCGCGCCATTGCGATGA
Source organism: uncultured Gammaproteobacteria bacterium (assembly GCA_964443315.1). Taxonomy (GTDB): domain Bacteria; phylum Patescibacteriota; class Patescibacteriia; order 2-12-FULL-60-25; family 2-12-FULL-60-25; genus JAGOTP01. Next base: position 9,561 of record CAYUCP010000002.1, on the reverse strand, counting down.
GCAAGAAATATTTTGATGGAAAGGTGCCAACGGTGGATGTGAAAGCGGCGAGTGTCCAAACTACGGAGCATTGGTCGGGTGAGCTTGGACTTCTTGAGACGAAGAAAGCGGTTGAAGCGGGCTATGATTACCATGTGTTTAACGAAGCACTGACAGCCGTTTGGACGAGCATGATTCAAGCGAACAAATTCATCGAAGATACACAGCCGTTCAAGCTCGTAAAAACCGATCCAGAATCCGTTGGAAAGATTTTGTACTCGTTGATCGAGGCTTGCCGTTGGTATGCCTGGTTGATTCATCCAGTGATGCCAGAGACCTCAAAGAAAGTCCTTGCGCAGCTAGGGTTAAACGTTGAACAAGAGTTGGCGAAGGGGTGGGACGCGGCGCTTGTGTGGGGTGGGTTGCAGCCCGGTGCTCCACTAGGTGAGCCAGTGCCACTGTTTCCTCGCTTAACGGAAAGCGAGCAGGCATAGTCAAAAGGCAAACTTAAGATTATACCTTTTAAGGCATAATCTTAAATCTTGGAAAAACAGATCCTCTCGGGGATCTGTTTTCAGAATACGTTATTCTGAGTACACTGGTGGTTATATGGCCTTTGGTCTCGCTGACATTGTCGCGATCGTCTTTCTGATTGGTTTTTTGGTCAACGGCTTCCGACGAGGATTTATTCTCACGGCCGGACATCTGATCGGGATCTTGGCGGGGGTGCTCACCGCACGTTATTGGTCGCCAGCGTTAGCTGTTCGGCTTTCGACGCTTTCGACCTGGGGGATTCCACGTGGTTGGTTTTATGTGGCTGCGGCGATCATCATTTTCTTTATTGTTGCCCGAATTATCTTAGCGATCGCTGGGCTCATCAATTCGGTCTTTAAGATTTTCACGATCATTCCGTTCTTGGAGAGTGCGAATAAAATTGCGGGAGCGCTTTTGGGCGTCGTCGTTGGTATCGCCTTTATTGGAGGACTTGGGTACTTGCTTTCGACGTCGCGGGTTGACCCGGTCGTGACGGGCTACTTCAACGCCTCAGTGATCGCTCGTTGGTCGCAGGACACCCTGTTTGCTACGCTCAGGCCATGGCTTTAGACACACCTTGGTTGATTGATACCCACTGTCACGTCGACTTTCCTGGCTATGCGGAAGACCAGGCGGCGGTGCTTGAACGCATGCGTGACAAGCGGATTTTTGGGATTACGATTGGTACCTCGCTCTCCGGAAGCGAACGAGCGGTAGCCCTTGCTGAACAGCACGAAGGCATTTGGGCGAGCGTTGGTTTGCATCCGGAGCACCTGTCTTCGAGCTTTCATGATCCAGAAGAAGGGGAGGTCGAACATGCCTTAGATCGAGAACGGTTGGAACAGATCGCTCGCTCTTCGCCAAAGGTGGTAGCAATTGGGGAAACCGGAATTGATTTATATCGGATTGACGAAGATCGCTCGCGTGAGGAAGCGCAGAGATTGCAGGAAGAATCGTTTAGCATCCACATGGATGTAGCCGAAGCCATTGGTATCCCGGTGGTTATTCACTGTCGCGAAGCGCTCGGACGATTAGCTGAGCTGATTGAAGCGCGCTTGAAGGCGGGCCATGTATTCTCGGGAGTCGTGCATTCGTTTACTGGAACCTGGGAAGAGGCTGAGCGCTTAATCGATCTTGGGTGTTACATCGCATTGAATGGGATCGCCACCTTCCCTCCAAAAAAGACGGCTGATCCAATGCGATCGCTTGATCGAACGATCGTAGCCATTCCATTGGATCGTTTGTTGCTAGAAACGGATTCGCCGTTTCTTGCTCCAGTCCCGTATCGTGGGAAACGGAACGAGCCAGCCTGGGTAGAGGAAGTCGCAAAATACGTGGCGTTGAAGCGTGGAATTCCATTGGATGAATTGGCAAAGATCACGACAGAAAACGCCTATCGTTTATTCACGCGGCTTGCTGCCTAGGTTATGCGAATTCCTGAAGTTGGAGAGGTGTATCGCCACTATAAACGCGGTAGCGAGTATAGAATTGTTTGTGTGGCCGTTATGGAAGCGACGGAAGAGCCGTGTGTGGTGTATGAGGCCTTGTACCCGGACGCTGAGCATCGGTTTTGGGTTCGGCCGCTCACGGATTTTTGTGCCGAAGTGGAGCACGAGGGGCGAACTGCTCGACGATTTACACGAGTTTAGTCTCGGTTAATGAGCGAGTTTCCAGCCATTTTTTACCTCAATCACAAACCCTTCTTTCGTAAGTCGCTGAAGCATGGCCTCGACCCAGGTATGATCCAGTTTTTCATTAAAGGCTGGATCGATAGCGGTAGCGATTTCGTGAAATGAAGCGCCTGCTAGGTTTTCTTTCACAAAACGTAAGATTTTTCCCCGATAAATACGATCTGGATAGGGCTTGTTTCGATGTTTCTTTTCATTTGTCTGTTTGATGGTTCGTTTTGGAATCTCGACCTTGCCAGAGAGAAAGAGAGGAGCGCTTTTGCACTGAGTGCGGAGCGGGCAGTCCGTGCAAATGGGTGCTTTCGTGCAAACACTCGTCGCCACATCAAACATGGCTTGAGGAAGATCATAATAGGCGCCACGTGTTGGAAGAAAATCCTTCGACGCTTGGCGAATGCGTTCGTCATCGGTGAGCTGTGGGAAGGGGATTCCGAGAAAGACCCGGCCCAAGACTCGTCGAATGTTCGTATCGATCGGTAGCGTTCGCTGTTTAAGAGAAAAAGCAGCAAGCGCAGCAGCTGTATATGGTCCGATGCCTTTCAGTTCGAGCCATTCAGCTTCACTTTTGGGTTCACCGTGCGCTACAACATGTTGAGCGATCGAGCGGAGCATCAGCCCACGGCGGTTATAGCCTAACCCGGACCACGCATGAATCACTTCGTCGGTTTTTGCGTTGGCGAGCGTGTTCCAGTCGGGGAATTGGTTTAGCCAGCGGTGATAGTACTCAATCACGCGGCTCACCTGGGTTTGTTGCAGCATAACCTCGCTTACCAAAATTGCGTACGCCGCTCGCGTGCGGCGCCAAGGGAGGTCGCGTCCGTGTTGTTTGTACCAACGGAGGAGGAGCTGAGCGGGCGTCATTCGGTCGTAGCAAACAGGAGGGTCGACAGGCTGTCTAGAATGCGTTCTTGGGTCATGGTGCCGGCGGTGCGTGCCCAGAGAAGGTGAGTTGGTTGGCCACGGCGCTGGGTTCGGAGAATAAAGACGGTCGCACCGTCACCAGACACGCCTCGTTTTCCGGTGATCAGGGTTTGGTTCAACCGGTAGTTCACGGTTTCAACGTTGCTGAGTGGATTCGCCAGGTCTTGAAACTGTTGGGCGTCATAGCGTTTGATGAATAGCCAGGTCACAGGCTCGCCATTCTGGCTGTTCAAGATCGATTCGATCGTTGTGTCAGTACTGGTCGCGATCGTGAAGGTTGGGGTGCGAACCGAAATACCTAACGGAAATGAGATGGTTTGCGGCCAACGTTTGGCTTGAGAGGTGCTGACGAGGCTCGTCGCCTGTTCCAGGCTGGCTTGTTCTTGAGTAAGTGCATTCAAGAGATCTCGTGTGGCGGACGCGTTTCGAAGAGCGGCTAAGACGGTTTTGTTTGCCTCCTCGATGGTTTGTTGATGCTCTTCGGCGAGTTGCGTGGTCTGCGCTTCGCGTAAGGCGAGTTTTTGAGCTAAATCGTCACGTTCTTGCTTAGCTTTGAGCAATACGCTCCCGATGCCGAGGCTTGCAGCGAGAGCTCCCAGTAGGATCCAAATCAGAATCGCAAATGAACGTCGCATAGATACCGGACGTATTCTAATGCGATCGATCAAAAAACGATAGGTCTAGCAATCGCGAATTATCGGTTTGTTTGGTATACTGCATATCGAGTTATGACAGATCTTTTTTCTTTGACCCAAAGTCGTTTTTTGAGGAGTGTCATGTTGAGTGTATGCACCCTCTTTTTACTGGTTCTGGGGCTTGCATATACGGCTCATTCGGCGCATGCCTACTCTTGTACATTCACAAGTACCGAGCCTACAAATGACTTTAGCTTGCCAGCGAACTGGACGGACTGCGGAGGATCCGCTCCTTCGTCAACGGATGATATCTTGATTCCAATGGGCGAGATTGCGGAGCTGAGCGTTTTCTCGAATCAGGTGTATAACGCCAATGTAAGCGGTACAATTCTCGGGACGGATAAAAGTCTAGCCGTCATGGGGAGCACGTATATCGACGTTACAGGTTTCGTCACCTCCACGAGCGGAAGCTTTAACTTCAACGGCTCAACCTTCCGAAATGATGGTCTCGTAGGAACGAATTCTGGTACGATTGTAAATAATAACAACGGAACAAATAATGGCACGATTGATGTTGGTGCTGGTCAGTTCAATACGTGGATTCTCACGAATAGTGGAACAGTAAATGGAGGGTCCGGCCTCATCCGTATGGACGCGTACGGAGCTTCTTGGGTGAACACAGGAGCGGGGGTGCTCAATCCTCAATTTGGTACCGTTCGGGTGGGTGGGATCGCAGTTCAGCAACTTCCGTTCCCAACGTTATATAATCTGCATATTCCAAACGGACCGGGAGGTATTTTCACGACTGGAACGGTTATCACAAATACCCTCACGATCGATGCGGGCGGGGCGCTCCACGCTGATGCATACGATGTGGATGTCTTCGGTGCTGGAACCAACGCAATTAATGGAACATTTGATACTGAATCGGGAAGTATTGTCTTTGCGACAGGAACGACCGCGATCGCTGGCACGCTTGAGTCTCTTGGATCCGGTCACATTTTGATAGAGAGTGGGACATTTTCTATCGACCCTGGCGGCGTGGTGACGTCAACGTCGGGTTCCTTGGTGTTTCAAGTGCCATTTACTTCGGCTGGGGAAATTGGAAATAGCACGGGAGATATCTGGTTTCAGGCGGCTTTTGTAAACGGAGGAACGGTGAACTTGGGATCGGGAACGGCAACCGCAACGGCGGCTGTAAACAACACAGGGGGAACGTTTAATGGAGGAAGTTCTACTTTTGTGATTATGGATGACTTTTCAGGAGGTGCATTTAATCCGCAAACGGGACTCGTGCATTTCCAGACGCCAGGCAGCAGTATTCAGATGTCGGATTTTCACGACATTTTGTTTAGTGGAGGAGTGTCCTATACGATGACGAATCCAAGTTATACGGTTACTGGTTCGGTCGAGGTGGCAACAGGAACGAGCTTGATGTTGATGAGCGATACAGGGCTTTCCGTGGCGGGACGGTTTGTCGTGGCGGGAACATTTAACCTCCAAAGCGGCCATGCGACAACGACGGGAGAATTCATTATCACGTCGACAGGTGAATTTGAGAATGCGGGTGGAGGAATGCCGGATGTCATTGAAGACAGCTTGACGGTCGTTGGTAGTTTCTATAACGGCGGTGCTCTCAGCTGTTTTAAAAACTGCTCGTTCAAGCTCTACTCTCACCTAATCAATAACGGACCATCTCTCGATACGAGCAATATCGATTTCTTGTTGCTTGGGAACGATGACCAGGCATTCCCCGGACTCGCACTACTCAAGAGTTTGACGCTTCGTAAAACAGGCGGAAACGCCATTATTTCCGCTACGACAACGATCTCTCATTCGCTTGTCGTGGAGTCGGGTGCGTTAAACATGCTCAGTTCTGACTTGTTTGTGCAGGGTACGAGTACGATTGGAGTGGCGGGTGTCGTGACGTCTACCTCGGGTTGGTTGACATTTGATGGGGCTGTGACATCTACGGGAGCAATCGGCTCAATTGCGGGAAAAATTGAATTTGGAGGACGTACTCGTTTAGAGGACGGCTCGTTGCTTGATATCGGTGATCTCTTATCAACAAGTTCTTCTGGATCGATCGTGGCTGGTCCGGCATCACATGTACGTTATACCTCGGCGTCTACCCAGGCGGTTCAGCCAACGCTCTACGGATTGGTGAGTTTTACAGGGGGCGGCACCTATACCTTGTCTGCTTCGACCACGGCGGTAGCTACGACAACTATTGGGCTGTTGTCTACGCTTACGCTCAATGGAGAGCGCTACGAAGCGCTTGGTGGGTTTGAAAACGCGGGACAGGTGGCTAGCTCAACTGGATCACGACTGATCCACCCAGTCGACTACGTTCAATTCACAACCGGTACCGGCGCGGTTGTTGCTTCCTATACGGATGGGGATTGGCTCTTCGTGACTCTCAAGGATTCGAACTTGAACCTGGATGGAACCGCTACGGAGTTTGTATCAGTTACGGTTACGAGTACCTTGGCCGCGGGGAATGATTTGGAAAACTTATTGCTGCAAGAAACAGGAATCGCAACCGGTATCTTCCGTAATACGACGCCAATTCTCGTGAAAGCGAGTCTATCTGTGTTAGGAAATGATGGGGAGCTGGATGTGACGGGAAACGGATTTGCTCAGACGGTCTATTACGATCCGACGGATCTTCCGGATAGTCGGGCTATTTCGATTGCCGTTTCGGGTACGCCTCCAGGTCCGAACGTGGCTCCAGACGTCCCCTCTGCTCTCGGCCCCAACGCCGCCGTGGACGGTTCAACGACAAGTACCAATAACCCGTATCTCAACTTCACCCTCTCTGATCCAGATGGTTCAGATACCGTTCAATACCGCATCCAAATCGATAACACTTCAGACTTTTCTTCGCCGGTTGTCGATTACACCTCGGCTCTCGCTGCCCAAGGAGCAACGTCATTCCAGGTAGGGCAGGCTCTAGGTGGTGGAACCTATACGGTGGGCTCAAACGGCCAGACGCTGTCTGATGGGTCATATTATTGGCGCGTTCAAACGATCGATAACTCTGGAGAGCCTTCTGCCTATACGACGGCGAATAGTGGAGCGATCGCCTTCGTAGTAGCGACCGCTGTGCCAACTGTTCAATTTATTGCTTCAAGTGGTTCGGGTTTGGAAAGTGTGACGGCGACCAGCGTGCGTGTTGTGTTGAGTGGGCCTTCGGCTTCTGACGTCACGGTTGATTACGAGGTTATCCCTTCATCTGGAACGGCAGAGGGTTCCGGGGTCGACTTTACGCGTGACCCGGGTACGGCCACGATCGTTTCAGGCCAGACATCCACCACGATCTCTCTCATCATCGTAAACGATACGATCGCTGAATCGGATGAAACGATCTTCTTGATCTTAAGTAACCCGATCAATGCCACGCTCGGAACGCCAAGCAACTACACCTACACCATCACAGACAACGACACCTCAGGCGTCACGCTCTCCGAAACAACCGCCTCCGTTACAGAAGGCGGAGCAACCGATTCCTACACCATCGTTCTGAACACAGAACCAACCTCAACGGTTCAAATCATCCTCACGTCCCCAAGTGCCCAATTCACCTTATCTACTACTACCCTAACGTTTGCCACGAGTACGTGGAACGTTCCTCAGACAGTCACTCTCACAGCGGTAAACGATTCCACAGCAGAATCAACCACAAGTGGAACGATTACTCATGCTGCTTCTTCTACCAACGCTCACTACCCAGTAGATCTCTCCATTAGCTCTGTTACCGTTACCATCACTGATAACGACACGAGTGGAGGTGGCGGCGGTGGTGGGGGAGGTGGCGGAGGAGGGGGTGGAGGCGGCGGTGGTGGGGGAGGAGGTGCTTCCAACATCTCAACCCTTGGCCAGACCACA
>CAYUCP010000002.1:0-1906 GCA_964443315.1 uncultured Gammaproteobacteria bacterium | reverse complement strand
GGTGGGGGGGGTTGTTTGGGGGGGGGCTTTTGTGGGGGTGGGGGGGGTGGGGGGGGGGGGGGGGGGGGTGGGGGGGGGGGGGGGGGTTGGGGGGGGGGGTGGGGGGGGTGGTGGGGGAGGAGGTGCTTCCAACATCTCAACCCTTGGCCAGACCACAACCTCAACAACCGTAACTGTGACTCCAAGCTCAACGCCGGTGAGTGTGCCGAGCCCCTTGGTGACGGTGCCGATCGAGCCAATAGAAGAAGTTGTTCCGACGCCTGAGACGAGTGCGTGTCCCGTTATCACAACTAACTTCATTCCAGCGGATAACCTCGACTGTCTTCTCTCCTTCCTTGGTTTGACGGAGCGCGATGAAGCAGCTGAACGTCGTGGAAGAATCGGAGTAGAAGCGGATGCCAAAGAGTTTGGTCTCAAGGTATACGGTGGTCAGCTGGATCTCTACTCGCGCTTTATTGCCTATGGTGTGTCCAAGGCGACTCGCCAGTTAGGTGAACGTGAGCGTCGTGCGGTGGTGCGTGACTTGTTGCAAACGATTGGCTACGCCGCCACAGCCGAAGACTTTCATCTCGTTGCGATCGGGGCGCGTCCACGTTCCAGAAACCTTACGAAAGAACAAGCTCAGTTACCCCTGGTGCGCGCTGCCTTCCGCCGCATCTATCGCCGTGATCCAAACTTCAGAAATGCCAATGAGAACTTGGCTTGGAACGCCCTCATGTACCGCATTCGTTTATCGCGTGACTTGGAGCGGGAGCGTAAAGGGATCTCGAGCTATCGCAGTCTCTTCCGTAAGACACCGGTGACGCCTCTCGAATGGGCTACCGTCCGTGTGCTAGCCTACATTCCACGATAGCAGAACGAAAAACAGACCAAGTGGTCTGTTTTTCTGTTACGTATCAGAGAGAAATGCTTCTAGTCGTTTTTGCGCTTCTGGGTCGTGACGCATACGCAAGACATTCAGCATGACTTCAGATCGGCGCAATCCATTTTTGAGACTGAGCTGGTAGAGCTCTTCGAACGGTCGTTGCTGCAACTGAATTTCTTCGGTCGGATCGTGCGACGCGTTGTAGTCTGTTGCCGTTAAGCCTTTTGCAATGAAGATCGACTGCTTGAATTGAATGAGACCGCCGTACGTCACCGTTTCCCAGCAGAGAACATCCTGAGCGATATACCCTGCTTCTTCGGCTAGTTCTCGTCGTGCAGCTGTGGCGTGGTCTTCGCCTGGGTCAACACGGCCGCCGGGCACATCCAAAAAGAACGTGTCTTGGTCAGGGTGCCGTTCTTGGGTCAGAAGGATGGTGTCTCGGTCCAAAAATGCGATGACCGCGACGGTGTCCGGGCGGGTACAGCGTTCAAAGGTCGCCGAGCCACCCTTCCTAAGGGGCTGTTCCCATTGGCGTATGCTGAGCAGAGGGCCTTGGTACACAGGCGCAAGATCGGAAAAAGGCATATGATCCATGATATACTACGGCAATATGTTTGCCATCCTTCCCGCTCTCTTTCTCACCGTTTTGACACTTATCGTCGGTGCTCCAGTTCAACAAAAACAGACACTTGATTTCAAGGCGTCGTTTGAGAGTCCTGAGGGAAGCTATGATGAATCTACGGCACCAGTCATGGCAGGAGATGAAGATCTCTCACGGGCTATGGCTTTTGGCGACGAAACCGTGCTCGAGCCACAGCCGATCTCACGCGAGCAATACGAAGCGGCGTTAGGTGTGCCAGCGGCGCAATATACAGGAGGTACGCCTCATGCAACGTATCAATCGCTCGAAGTACACTGGGAAGAGTACGATGATTTCTTTCCTTACATCGTGCTTGGATTATCGTTGCCTGAAATCCCAGGCTATAATCGGTTGAAAGAAGCCGGCTCATTTGACCGCCGTGCGTACCTCACTGTTTCGCG
>CAYUCP010000001.1:43775-49311 GCA_964443315.1 uncultured Gammaproteobacteria bacterium | reverse complement strand
GTACAGGCTATACCGCTGCCAGTGAACAAGCGCTTCGCGATCTCATTAATCCGCCTCCAACTCCTCCAGTGGCGGCAGAACCAGTTCAGCCAACACCTCCACCTGCGCCGACCTTTTTCCAAATGGCAGATGGTCGATGGTATGAGCCGCGTTCAGGACTGACGGCTGCAACTGAGCAAGCCTTACGTGATTTGATCAATCCACCAACCACGCCACGTACGCCAACGGCTCCGCTTGAGGAGTTTCCGCTTGTTCAAGCGATTCGACGCGGACAGGCGCTGTTGCGTGAAGGTATCGTTCAGTCCTCGGCTTTGCTTGCGACGCGTCCTGACTGGGCACCGGTCCGCTTGGCTGTTTGGCGCTCAGCCACGAACCAGATCGATTTAATTGATATAGAAAAGCGCGGAGCAGAAGTTCGTGGCACCGATCCTCGCATCAACGAGGTGAATGTCTTGTTGTCTCGCCAGTTACAGAGCCAGTACAAACTTGCTTCTGACACGGATGTCGTGGTCGCGATCCGCTATCCGCTGTATCACGAAGTTCCTTCAGGGAAAAAAGTGAAATATGAACGTGAGGATGTGGTGTATTCGCCTTACTCGCCAATGCTACACACTGACGAAATGGTTCGTTTTGGCCAAGCCTGGCTTGATCAGGAATTCCAGAAGGTTGTAGATGATTTGCGTGCACGCGGGGTGCGTTCTAAGTTTGACCCATTCAAGCCGCTCGCTGATCTGCTCTCGACGGAAGTTGCTCGTGCCATTTTGATTATCGAACATGCCGGTGAGCTTTCGTTAGAGAGAGATCCAGCCTCGGTGTACGCACAGATGCTTGTCACGGTTGCGGCGAATGCGACGACGTCGTATGCCTACAGTGATTCGCATGTTGGAGCCCAAGGCTTCGCGCAGTTCATGCCCTCAACGTATAAACTCGTGGCCAAAGATACGTCACTTGGATTACCGCAGGATGTAGAAACGGGTACGCGTAACTTTGAAACGGCGATCAAAGCCCAGTTGGTCTATCTCGATCGTTTGTGGGGCGTGATGCCAGAGGTTGCGAAGACGATGCTCACGACCGATCCTGACCGTGCCGCAGAATATGTCGTTGCTGCGTATAACGGAGGAGAGGGGCGTATTCAGAAAGCAGCGGCGGTGTGGGGAGATGTCTGGGCGACTCCAGATCAAGCGAAAGTGAAAGCAGCGCAGACCGCCGTGAATAACGCAACCGCAGAAGTGAAGAAGGCGAAGAAAGCGGTTACCGCCGCGAAGACGGCAAAGGCAAAAACAGATGCAAATGCCACTTTGAAAAAGGCGAATACCAAGCTTGCGAATGCGACCGCGGAATTGAACCGTATTCAGGCTGGGACGTTGCGTGAGGAGACGATTGGTTATGTGGCAAAATTCAAGAACGCTTTGAAAGGAATCCGGCTGGTAAAGGCTTCACTGGACGGACAAGCGGCACCGGTCGTGAATATCGCAAGTGTGGGCTCATCAACATCTACAACCGCACAATAAAAAAGCGCCTAGGAAACTAGGCGCTTTTTTAACTCTTCAATGACGCTCTTTTGCAGATCGGTGTGAGGGAAGGTTCCGCGAACCGCGAACACGGCTGTTTCGCGTGTTCCTGTTGCTTGGAATGGACGAGCGAGTTCAATGGCGGAGAGCGGCGGAACGGTATGCAGACGCGCCTGCAAGCTATCTGCCCGGTGATGGAAGATGGCGACGGCTTTGGCTTCCGGTGCGTAACGGATCAGTTCTTCGACCACGCCATCCGTTGCATCGATATCAGTTCCAGCTTCGAGCAAGTCGCTTTCGGTAAGCGAGGTCCACACGAGGCCGCTGGTTGGATCATGTTCAATGCGTGACAAGGCAGCACCCCACAAACGCAACGAGGCGACAGAGCGAATACGCCAGATGCCATACACGACTTCTTCACGACGTCCGCCAAGTGCCACAAGTTTCGCCGCACGTTCAAGTGTTTCTGGTTGAAGGTTGGCGGTGCGGAAGGCACGCGTTTTGGAGACAATCCCCGCCAGCAAACACGTCGCGACATCGGCTGTCAGGCGGTCGGCGGCCCAGGTTTCAAGCCAGGCATGGACCACTTCGGCGACAGACGACTTACGCAGGTCAACCAAGTTGATCTGTCCCCAATACTCGTTGGTCGCGCTGCTATCGATGTTGATGATGATGGCACGTGACAAAAAATCCGTTTCGCGGCGGCTGAGTTCACCAAGAGACTGCTTATCGGCTGCGCCAATCGCAACAACCACGTCATAGCGATCGTCCGCTGCAATAAAGCGCGCGTCTTCGCCTTTCCATGACCCTTCTTTTGGTAATAATGTAATATCAAGCATTCCATCACGTACGTCGTAGAGCAACTCTTGCAATGGAACACTCGAAACGTCGAGTTTAAAATGATACGCACGAAGTGCGCCGACTTGCGATCGAATCGTTAGGCTTTTGATCGGAAGAAATTCAGGCGCGTCTGTGAAGCCCGGGATCACAAGATCAAACGATCGACCCTCGGCTTTCAGGCAAAGCGCTAACGCACAAGCACTCGCCACCTCATCGAGCGATGGGTGTTCACAGGTAGTCACCAGGATCTGACGCGATTGTTTGAGAAGTTCAACCGCTTGTGTTTCCATGGTACGTGCCATGCGTTTTTCATCCGAAATTACACAAATCGGACGAGGTAGCTTACGAACCTTCAAGGCTTCAGTCAAGCGAACGAACGCAGACTTGTAAAGGCTTTACCTAGCAATTTTTGACCAGCTTTCGTACACTGACCTCTATCTATGCAGAACCCTCAGGAATTTCCGAAAAATTACGCCCCTCAAAGTGTTGAGGACGGCCTATACAAACGCTGGGAAGAAGCCGGGGTCTTCAATCCGGACACGTTGCCTGATCGCAACCAAACCGGCGAACCGTACGCCATCATGATGCCGCCCCCAAATGTGACGGGGGTGCTGCATTTGGGGCATTCCTTGGAGAATGCGCTCATGGATACGATGGTTCGTTTCCAGCGCTTGCGTGGAAAGCGCGCCATGATCGTTCCAGGAACGGATCACGCTGCACTGCCAACGCAAGCCAAGGTCGAAAAACTCCTCATGCAGCAGGGAATGGCGAACCCGCGTCAGGAACTCGGTCGTGAAGGTTTGCTCCAAAAAGTGCGTGAGTTTGCTATGGGATCCCAGGCTACAATCTTGAGCCAGGTGAAGAAAATGGGCACGAGTTGTGACTGGTCGCGTCTCGCCTTTACCTTTGATGATCCACGCAGCGAAACAGTGAACGAGATTTTTTGTCAGATGTACCGTGATGGCCTGATCTATCGGGGCTATCGCGTAGTGAACTGGTCGGTGAAGGGTCAGTCGACGTGCTCTGATGATGAGGTTGTCTACGCGGAACGTCCATCAAAGATTTATACGTTTAAATACTCAGCGGACTTCCCAATTTCGATTGCGACGACTCGTCCAGAAACGAAGCTGGGAGATACGGCGGTTGCGGTGCACCCAAGTGACGAACGCTATCAGCAATACATTGGTCAAACCTTCACCGTCGATTTTGGTGCAAAGGAGCCGCTCCAGATTAAGATCATCGCAGATGAAAATGTCGACAAGAACTTTGGAACAGGTGCGCTTGGTGTGACGCCGGCTCATAGTCCAATCGACTTTGAAATGTATGAGAAGCAGAAAGCGAAGGGTGATCCGATTGGGTTGATTCCAGTGATCGGTGCTGACGGACGCATGACGGACGCGGCTGGCCTGCAGTATCTCGGACTTACGGTCGAGGAGGCGCGCGAGAAGGTGGTCATGTATCTCCGCGAGAAGGGTTTGCTCGAAAAAGAAGAAGAGATTGTTCAAAATGTTGGAACGTCCGATCGTTTTGGTGATGTCATTGAAGCGGTGCCGATGACACAGTGGTGGCTCGACATGAACAAGGTGATTCCATCTCGTGGGAAGAGTCTGCGCGATTTGATGCGCGAGGCGGTGACGGATGGATTGGATGGAGATGTGAACGCACGGGTCGCGATTCTGCCCGATCGCTACGAAAAATTGTATTTGGATCGCATTGAGCATCTTCGTGACTGGTGTTTGTCGCGCCAGATTTGGTGGGGTCATCGTATTCCGGTGTGGTATCGCGGAGAAGAGATGGTGGCGTCACCTACCTCGCCAGGTGAGGGTTGGGAGCAGGATCCGGATACGCTCGATACCTGGTTCTCTTCGGCTACCTGGACGTTCTCAGCGCTTGGTTGGCCGCATCAGACGAAAGATCTTGCGACCTATCACCCAACGCCTTGGATCCAGATGGGCTACGAGATTGTCTACCTCTGGATGATGCGCATGATTTTGATGAGTACCTACGCGCTCAAACAGATTCCATTCAAAACGGTTTATATTCACGGTATTTTGCGTGATGAACAGGGGAAGAAGTTCTCCAAGTCCGCTGGTAACAACATCGATCCACTTGAGATTATCGAGAAGTACGGCTGTGATGCCTTGCGTTGGAGCGTCTTGATTGGAACGACGCCAGGCAATGATTCACGTTTCTACGAGGAAAAGGTGGAGAGCGCTAAGAACTTGGTGAACAAGCTTTGGAATATTAGCCGTTACCTCTCGACGAACTTCTCAACAGAGGAGGCGAGTGCTGAAAGCGGAACGGACACATTCGCCGACCAGTGGTTGAAACTTCGTTTGGCAGAAGTTGTGTCGTCTGTGACGAAAAAGATGGAGGCATCCCAGTTCTCGTCAGCGGGTGAAGAACTTCGCGACTTCACCTGGTCAGAACTGGCGGACTGGTATTTGGAAATCGCCAAAGTAGAGAAGGGAAAGTTAGCTATTTTGCGCGAGACGTTGAAAACAGTTCTGATTCTCTGGCACCCGTTCATGCCCTTTGTGACGGAAGAGATTTGGCGCTTGGTGGGCTATGAAGGATTGTTGGCTGTAGCTGAATGGCCAACGCAGCCAGTCGTGGCCGGCGGACAAGGAATCTTGGAGAGCTTCGCTGCTTTACAAGCGATGGTCACAGATATTCGTCGTACGCGTGCTGAACGTGGGATCGAGCCAGGCAAACCGCTTGAATGTTCTGTAAAGACAACGGATGCACTTCGTGGAACGGTAGAAGCGAACGCGGACTGGATGAAGCGTCTTGCGATGCTGTCTTCGCTGAACTGTGTAGACGAGCTCCCTGCTGGATGGGAAGCGGTTGGGTCGGGTCTTTCAGCGATCGCTCTGAACCTCGATGCAGCGATTGATCGTGCAGCTGAACGTGAAAAAGCGGAGAAGGAATTGAAGGAAGTCGAAGCGTATTTGGTGTCGCTAGAACAGAAGCTCGCAAATCAAGAGTTTGTGACCAAAGCGCCAGCGAAGGTAATTGATGATATGAAGAAGAAGCAGGCCGAGGCATTGGGGAAGCGGGAAGTGCTTCGGAAGAAGGTTGCTTAAGGGGAGGGTTTATTGACAAAAACCAAGAAAAGAGGCTAACTGAGCGGTTCGCTTGCGCGTCATGCAGGTGAGCCGCTCTTTGGTCTGATGCTTGTACGT
>CAYUCP010000001.1:40242-43675 GCA_964443315.1 uncultured Gammaproteobacteria bacterium | reverse complement strand
GTCTGATGCTTGTACGTTTGAGAAGGAAAAGGGGCTGTAGCTCAGCGGGTAGAGCAGGGGAACTTATAATCCCCCCGTCGCCGGTTCGAATCCGGTCAGTTCCACGAGTCCGATGTCAGTCGCGATCCTCCCCAGCGCGCATTCGGACGGCGCAGGGTGCTTGTGGCCCTGCGTTTGGGGTAGTAGCTCAGCGGTAGAGCGTCCGGTTTGGATCCGGAAGGACGAGGGTTCGAATCCCTCCCACTCCACAACAGATCGTCTCTCCCCAGAGGTCCGATGGATCATCCTGATCCGCCGGGCCTCTTCCTATTTTAAGCCAAAATCCGTAAGATGGGCCGGTATGTCTACGCCTATTGTTGACCCCCAGAAATTGGACTGGCTGTTGAATCACGGAGTGGAAGAGATCCTTCCTTCAAAAGAGGCTTTTCGTGAAAAACTCCTTCGTGGAGAGCGTATTCGTTTGTATTATGGCATTGATCCAACGGGGCCAACAATTCACATTGGTCATCTGATTCCACTCATGAAAGTGGCGGAGCTCCAGGAGCTTGGGCATGAAATCATTATTTTGATCGGAGATTTTACCGGCATGATCGGTGATCCAACCGATAAAGGAGCCACACGCAAACAGTTAACGCGTGAGCAGGTCTTGGAAAATTGTCGACTGTATAAGGAGCAGATTGGACACATCATTAAATTTGATGGGCCAAACGCGGCACAGCTCCGGTTCAACAGTGATTGGCTGGCTAAGCTTTCGTTCGCTGAGGTGATTGAATTATCAGCCCACTTCACGGTTCAGCAAATGATTGAGCGCGACATGTTTGAAAAGCGTATCGCAGAGGGCAAGCCAGTCCATTTACACGAATTCTTTTACCCACTCATGCAGGGCTACGATTCGGTTGCCTTGGATGTGGATCTGGAAATTGGCGGAAACGACCAGACCTTCAACATGTTGGCTGGACGAACCCTCTTGCGCGAAATGAAGAGCAAAGAAAAGTTCGTGATGCGCTGCCGCTTGTTAACCGATCCAACCGGAAAAAAGATGGGAAAGTCAGAAGGGAACATGATTGCGCTGACGGATAGCCCGATTGATGCCTACGGAAAAATTATGAGCTGGACCGATGGGATGATTATGCCGGGCTTTGAGATTTTGACAAAACTCTCTCAGGCGGAGGTTGATGCGCGTAAGGCGCGGATTGAGGCGGGCGAAAATCCAATGGTCTTTAAGCGTGAATTGGCGGAGCTTGTCGTCGCGTGGGCGTTTAGCGCGGAAGGGGCGAAGCAAGCGGCTGAGCATTTTACGCAAGTTCACCAGCAAGGAGAGCGACCAGAAGAAATGGCGGAAGTGAAGGTCGAGGAAGCGGAGCTGCCTATCTTGGACCTGCTTGTTCGTACGAATATCGTTCCGTCCAAGAGTGAAGCGCGCCGCCAAGTGGAACAGAAGGCTGTGCGTGTCGATGATGTCGTGATCGAGGATATTAACGCGAGTATCGCGCTTCATGATGGATTGGTTATTCAAAAGGGCAAGCGCTCCTTTGTGAAGATTATAAAATAATATGAGTGCGTTGTACGCCTGGAATGAATGGTCCGCGGCGCTTGCAAAGCGCATTTCGGAACTACTTGGAACAGCAGTAGAAGTGCGAGACATTACCCGACCGCAAGATGCGAACTGGGGTGAGTTATCGTTTGCGTGTTTTAAGTATGCGAAGGCGCAAGGGAAGAATCCAGCAGAGCTCGCAACCTTCATCGCTGCTCAGTTGAAAGAAGGCTTGCCATGGATCGAGGAAGCGACAGCGATGGGTCCGTACGTCAACGTCAAGCTCGTGACGGCCGCAGCGGTCGAACGCGTAATTCAGGATGTGGAAACACACGGCAAGAACTACGGACTGGTTCCGCCAACCGGCGAGAAGCCGATCGTGTTTGAATACGCCAACCCAAATACGCACAAAGAAGTACACATTGGGCACTTACGTAACTTCACGTTGGGGGCAGCGGTGCAGCGTGTCATGAAGGCGGCTGGTCGCTCCGTCATTCCGGTGAGTTATGTCAACGATGTTGGGACGAATGTTGGAAAATGTTTGTGGCAGCTCGTGCGAACGCAGGGCTACACCGTGAAGGAGTTGAATGAAGCTCAGGCAGAAGCGGTGCTTCAAGCTGTTCCCGAAGACAAACGAACCGGAAAATACCTTGGCCAGATTTACACGGAAGCGACAGCTTTAGCAGAAGATGAAGCCAATACACCCGAAATTTCGTACGTGCAGACACAGCTTGAGGCGCATCATCCGGCTTGGGAGCGTTTGTGGCGCGTGACGCGTGATTGGTGTATCGACGAGCTTCATCGTATTTTTGCCGATCTTGGCGTGCAGATTGAACGTCAGTACTTGGAATCCACCTATCTTGATGAAAGCAGCCGGTTGGTGGACGAACTGTTGAAGACAGGGGTTGCCAAGGAGAGTCAGGGCGCTGTCATCGTCGACATGGAAGACAAGAAGCTTGGCGTGCTTGTGATGCGCAAGAGTGATGGAACATTGTTGTACGCCGGAAAAGATTTAGCGCTGATGGACCAAAAGCTTCGGGATTATCCAGAGGCGAGCGCACTCGAAATGGTAGTGGATGTTCGTCAGGTGCCGTATTTCCGCCAGTTGAACGAAGTCATGCAGCGTCGTGGGTTCCCCGTTCCGATTGAGTCATTTGGCTACGAGCTTGTGCGTTTGCCGGAAGGGGCGATGAGTAGTCGTAAGGGTACAATCGTTACGTATCAGGGCTTACGTGATGCCGTGTACGCCTACGCCGAAGAAGGGGTGCGGACGCGTCATGCGGATTGGACGACGGAACAAGTTCAGCGAACGGCTGACCATCTCGCGAAGGCTGGGCTTATCTTCAGTATGTTGAAGCAAGACAACGACAAGACGATCGTCTTCGATATGAAGGAGGCGTTGTCGTTTGATGGAGCAACGGGTCCGTACTGTCAGTATGCGATCGTGCGCTTGTCTTCGATTTTGCGGAAGGCGGCGACAAAGGGCCTTCAGCCGTCGATAACGACATCAGCGGCTTTCAGCCATCCTTCAGAGAAGGCGCTCGCGCTGGCGCTGGCTGCTTTCCCTTCGCTGATTCAATTGGCTGGACGGGATCAGCGTCCGTCGGTGATCGCGCAGTGGTGCGTTGAGACAGCGCAACTTGTGAACGCCTTCTACCGCGATGTTCCGGTCTTGGATGCAACACAGGAAGAGGCGGAAGCACGTCTTCGCTTCGCTCAAACGGCAAAACAGGTGCTCACGCAGGGGCTTGAGCTTCTTGGTATTCCGACCCCAGAAGAAATGTAAGGAAAAAGCAATCCCTCTGTGTAAAACTCGGCTTCGCGGCCGAGTTTTATGTGGTATCATCGGCACAATAAAGAACTTTGACCTGATCTGACTATGTTTGGCACGAAACCGAA
>CAYUCP010000001.1:3393-40142 GCA_964443315.1 uncultured Gammaproteobacteria bacterium | reverse complement strand
ATCGGCACAATAAAGAACTTTGACCTGATCTGACTATGTTTGGCACGAAACCGAACGATGGAAGCGTATTTACGGTGGGAAAAAGTGATGGGGATCATTTGTCGGCCACGCTCATTGCTCGCGGTGTTCGGGTGGAAGGGGAATTTACGAGCCAAGGCGATGTCGCAATCGAAGGAGAGGTATCTGGTACGTTGAGTTGTTCCGGAGCTCTGACGGTTGGCGTTGAGGCGAAAATCAAAGCGGATATCAAGGCGAATGATGTGGTAATCGCCGGGATTGTTGAGGGAAATATCACGGCAGCGCGTAGATTGGAGCTGAAATCAGGTGCACGCATTACGGGCGATGTGACGTGTGAGGTGATCGTGGTGGAAGGCGGTGCATCATTAAATGGAAAAGTCTCTTCTGGAAAGCGGTTGGTGGAAGTGCAGTCGCCGAACAGCAAGCGCCCAGAACGCGCTTCGGCGACTGCCTAAGGCGAGTGCCGAGGTATGAACCCGGCGTACTCCTACGTCTACGATGAAACAGCCGCGTTGCCACGCTACGCAACGGAGCTGGGTCGTATTGAAACGGAAGCGAGTCGCTGCGGAATTAACGGACGCATTGCGCGCTTAGGGGTTTTTCGTCAACCAAAAAAAGTTATCGAAGAGGCGGTAAACTATGGGGCGAAAACCATTGTGTTCGTTGGGACGGATCAAGCAGTGTATCACCATTTGAGCGCATTGATTGAGTTGGATGTCACAATTGCCTTTCTGCCGCTCGAGGCGAATAGCGGCCTTGGCTGGGCACTCGGAGTGCCAACGGGAGCGAAGGGCGTCGAAGTGATCGCAGGTCGGCTCACCGAGACGATTGATGTTGGGTATCTTCAAGATCGTCCATTTTTGACTGAGATTTCGTTGCCTAATACGCCGGCAGCGATCGAGGTTGATAAAAAGTACCGTGTGAGTCCAGCACAGCGCGGGTCGATTGCGATTCGGAATATTGGATCGCTCTACTGTCCTTCAAAAACCATCGCTTTGCCAACTGATGGCCAGCTTGAAGTGGTGTTGCAATCTGAGCTCAAGAAACAAGGATTCAAACATCTTTTTCGTTCCGAGCTGGTTGAAACGAAGCTTTTACTTACGGAAGGGTCCGTTGTCTGTAAAGACGGGATGCATGGATTTGTTGACGGAACGCCTGGATTGTCGGGGACAAGTTTGCACTTTTCCATCAAACCGAAAGCAGCGAGAATCATCATTGGCCGTCACTGTCAGTGGCGAAAAGGAAGGGAATAGCGACTGGTTGATTTGACGAAGCGTCTGCTTCTGTTTCTAATACGGATACTTCGAGTAGGTCGCTCGAGGAGGAGAGGTGTCATGTTCATCCTGAGCTGGATTCGTTCGATGGTTCTCTGTGTGTCCGTTCTCTGGTGGAGGATCTATCGCTGGGTTACGGCGCAGCCCTCCACGCGCAAGATCGGTCAGGGTCCGTACCGCGAGAGCCGTGTGCTCATCCCGGTGCAGGTCTCGCCTTCCTCTGCTCGGAGGCGGCGAAAGACCATCTGCGCTCTGTGTGGCGTGGGTGTCGCGATAGCGCTCCCGCGCTTCTGTGCTACCCCTTCTGCGCCACCTGAGCCGTTCGTCGACGCGACCGTTCAAGTGCCCGAGCTCCGGATGAGTCCGGTCCTCGAACCCCTCTATCCCGTTCGTCGTCCAGTGCTACGCATAGTCGTGTGGCGCTGCGTCGATCGCTTCCCTCCGCGCTGAACTTCTCCTCAGCGCATCCAACACCCGTCCCGACACGCCTCCCTTCGCGTTCGTCAGGGGCGGGTGTGTCGTATTCGGTTGACCATTTTCAGTGACTTCGATAGGATACGGCCACAATTCAAGACCACTCGGGCGAGTGGCGAAATTGGCAGACGCACTACCTTGAGGTGGTAGCACCCGCAAGGGTATGAGAGTTCAAGTCTCTCCTCGCCCACCATGAAACATTCCCTATACCGCGCGGTACTGGGGATGTTTCTTTTTTTGGGAGTCTCTTTACGCTCCGATTCACCCTCGTTATAGTGCCAGAACTATGTCTCAGTCGATTCGCGATTTTGGGTCTTTGGTGGGTCAGACGGTTGAAGTAAAGGGGTGGGCCTATAACGTCCGCTCCAGTGGCTCGATCGCTTTTTTGCAATTGCGTGATGGGTCGGGCTTTACGCAGGCGGTTGTGGCGAAGCAATCGATTGATGAAGCTTCCTGGCAGGCGGCAGTTGAGACAACAATCGAATCATCCGTCATTGTAGAGGGGACGGTGACCAAGCATCCAAAACAAGAAAACGTGTACGAATTACAGGCAACGAAAGTGACGCTTCTTCACAAGTCAGACGAATATCCGATTGGAAAAAAAGAGCATGGACCAGATTTCTTGTTCGACAATCGCGACTTATACCTTCGCTCCAAGACCCCTTGGGCAGTGCTTCGCATTCGCGATCGTGTATTCTTTTCGATCGAACAGTTCTTTCATGAGGAAGGGTTCATCCGTTTTGATACGCCCATCATCCAGCCAACCAGCTGTGAAGATACGACGCAGCTCTTCACGGTGAACTATTACGACACACCAGCCTATCTTTCGCAGTCCGGTCAGCTCTATAGCGAAGCGGGGATCATGGGCTTCGGAAAGGTCTACGACTTTGGTCCGGTCTTCCGTGCGGAAAAGAGCAAAACGCGCCACCACTTGTCTGAGCTTTGGATGATGGATGCAGAAATGGCCTTCCATGACCAAGCCATGAACATGGCTGTACAGGAACGGATGGTGAAGCGCATCGTAAAGGACGTTCTCGAGCACTGCCAAGAAGAACTCAAGATTTTGGAACGCGATACGACGATTTTGCAGCGTTTAGTAAATGAGTCATTCATTCATCTCAAGCACATGGAGGCGAAGCGGATCTTGAAAGAAGAAGGGCTAATTACCAAAGAAGTCTACGACGATAGCTATTGGTACGACGACATGTCGACGGAAGAAGAGATTGCGCTTGGAAACAAGTACCAACTCCCGATTTTTATCGAAGATTATCCAGCGGAAGTGAAGGCTTTCTACATGAAGCGCTTTACGGACGAGGGGGGCCGCCTCCGCGCCCGTTGTGCGGACTTGATTGCGCCAGAAGAAGGTCGCGAAATTATTGGCGGCAGTCAGCGTGAAGAAAGCTACGAGAAGTTGAAGCAAGAAATCCTCGACCATAACTACCCACTTGAAAAATACGAGTGGTACTTGAACACCCGTAAATACGGGACGGTTCCTCATGCTGGTTTCGGCATCGGTCTCGAACGTACGGTCCGCTGGATCTGTGGCGTTCACCACATCCGCGAAACAATTGCCTTCCCAAGAATGCTGAATCGGATGGAGCCGTAAAAGGACTATTTTCAGTCGACTCGACATACTCCTCTCCAGAGACCGCTCGCTTGCGTGCTCGCGTCTCGCTTATGTGACTCGCCGTCGCTCGCACAATGTCTCTTACGAGGAGTATGCTCTCGCCGACTGAAAATGTTAGACTAGACGCCGTATGCTTCCAAAAGGTCCGGTGTCTTGTTTGGCTGTCCTTGCTATTCCAGTTGCGCTAGTTTTGCTAGTCGTAGTGTTGGGTGGCTACTTGTTGAAATTTCTGTCTTCCTCGGATTCGTCTTCATCAGCACCAGTAGTAAATACAACATCGACTCAAGTAACTGAACAGACGCCAGGTCCATCGTTTGCCTCGCGTTTACCATCAACTATTTCAGCGACAACGACGTTTCTGGTGGCGACGGTTTCAAGTGATGTAGCAAAAGAAGAGCTCTACTCGGTTGATGCGGCTGGTCAGGCGACTCGTATGGAAGTGCCTCAAGGGTTTCGACCAGAGCAGTGGAAGACGGCGGGCATTACTCTCATGCCACCGCTTGAATCTGTCACGGGTTCGCCCTGGCGCGTCACAGGGGAGAATTGGAATGTTCCCCTCCGCACGCGAAGCGGCTCGGTCTGGCAGGATCCGGTAATTCTCGGGCTGTTCTCAAGTGGTCGGCTGGCGGTTGTGGCGTACCGTAACCAGCGCGCGCTCTTATCCGTGAGCAAGGCGGGGGATATTCAGGTGGTCGAGGTTCTAGACGATACGCTTAGTCCGCTTACAGCCGAGGGAAGTTTCGCTTGGTTTGTGCGCGCGCCTCAGTTGGCGGATGTGTCGTTGGAGGCGTTACCGCAAGGCCCAAGTGAGCTTGTGCGAATCTCTGAGCGTGGAACGAGTTCTACCGTGGCTCAGGATCCAGGATTGATTTTAGAGCTCGTGCCTGGTCCTAAGGGATCTTCCTTGGCCTATCTTTCGTCTGACGGATCACTCGTTATTTTGAAAGGTGACAAGCTCCATACACCATTGAAAGGCGTGCGTCCTCAAGTATGGCTCGACGACCGCTACCTTCTTGTGTCGGATGGAACGGGTCTCGGATGGGTGGATAGTGAACAGCCAGAACGAGTTGGATTCATCACGGAATTCAAGCAATTCATTCGCGGAGCCACCGTATCCACGGCTTCTTCGCGACCTGTGGTAAACTAGCGATATATGTCTTCCGCTTCTTCGTCCCTTCGTACCGGCTGGATTACGGTTTGGATCGCTCTCGGTGTGATCGCGCTTGTGTTATTTGTTGCGTTGCCAATCGCTGTCACGCGCCGTGCTACGGCTGAATTTGCTCGCTACCAAGCCTGTCTGGAGTCAAACCGAAACCAGGATTGCCGTCCCTCCATTGTGTGGTATATGAACGGCTGGACCCTGGAAGCAACGAGTTCAACCGTGTCCACGCCACTTGCTCCCGCTCCTGCAAATTAGGCCTCATTATTGCTCTGCCTACGCCCGTATGGTGAGATACGGGAACACTCTTTAGTCTTCATTTTTTATGCCACGAACGATGATTCGCGAGACGGTGAACCAAGTCGGGGAGACCGTCACCTTGAAGGGTTGGATCCATTCACGCCGAGATATGGGAAAGTTGGCGTTTTTGGATCTTCGTGATCGTTCAGGAATCGCTCAGATCGTGTTAGTTCCAGCTGAGCTAAACGAAGTGAGCCGAGAGGCGATGAAAGAGCTCCGTTCGGAATATTGCATTTCTGTTACCGGGATCGTGCAGAAACGCGGCGAAAAACAAATCAATCCAGACCTTCCAACGGGAACCGTTGAGATTTTGGCGAAGGAGCTTGAGGTGCTGAATCCTTCCAAAGCTCTTCCCTTTGAAATTGAAAACACAGCTGGTATTAATGAAGAGTTGCGCTTGAAACACCGTTACCTTGATTTACGCAGTCAGCGCATGCGAAAAAACCTCGAGCTACGCGATAAACTCATCACGTTTTTCCGGGACTTCTTGCATGGAGAAGGATTTATCGAAATTGAGACACCTATTCTCACAAAGGGTACTCCAGAAGGATCGCGTGAATACCTTGTTCCTTCTCGTTTGCATGATGGACAGTTCTACGTACTTCCTCAGTCGCCTCAGCAGTTCAAGCAGTTGTGTATGGTCGGAGGATTGGAGCGATACTTCCAGATCGCTCGCTGTTTCCGCGACGAAGACCAGCGTGGCGATCGTCAACCAGAATTTACTCAGCTCGATTTGGAAATGTCATTCGTGACTCAGGAGGATGTGCTTCAGTTGAATGAGCGCATGATGATTGAAATGGTGAAGCAAGTTGCTCCAGAAAAGCACATTGCACAGATTCCATTCCCACGAATTAGCTATCGCGAATCGATGGAGACATATGGAAACGACAAACCAGACCTACGTGTAAACAAGAATGATCCGAACGAATTGGCGTTTTGCTGGGTCGTGGATTTCCCGATGTTCGAAGACGATGGAGAAGGTGGCGTACAGGCCGCTCACCATCCGTTCTGCATGCCTCACCCGGATGATCTTGAATTGCTTGAGACGGAACCGATGAAGGTTCGGGCTTCTTCGTATGACTTGGTATTGAACGGATATGAGCTTTCGTCTGGCTCGATTCGTATCCATAAGCGTGAATTGCAAAATCGTATTTTCCAGTTATTGGGTTTACCTGACGATTTGATCCAAGCACGATTTGGCCACATGTTAGAAGCCTTTGAATTTGGCGCTCCACCTCATGGCGGAATGGCACCTGGAATCGATCGTATCGTGATGATCCTGGCGAATGAACCAAACATCCGTGAAGTCATTCCGTTCCCAAAGACAGGAGACGCACGCGATCCGCTTATGGGCGCGCCTTCACCAATTGAAGAAAAGCGCCTCGTTGAAGCGCACATCGCTCTTCGTCCAACGGACAAGAAATAAGAGTCGCTGTTCTTTCTCATGTCCTTTGCCGTACGACTCGCCGCATTCGAAGGTCCTTTGGACCTTCTTTTGCAGCTCGTTGAATCGGCCAAGCTTGAGATCACAGATGTTTCGTTGATTGAAGTGACGGAGCCGTTTCTCGCGCACCTCGAGGAGCATCGGGCGAGCATTCCCACCGAAGAGCTCGCCGACTTCTTGGTGATTGCCTCAAAGTTGGTCTACTTGAAGTCGAAGGCCTTGCTCCCAACGCTCGTTGATCCCGCGCTCGAAGAAGGGCCAGACTTGGCTTCACAGCTTCGCGCCTATCAGGCGTTTGCGAATGCGGCCAAGCAATTCGCGGAACGTCTACGCACAGGTGTCGGTGCCTACAGCCGCGCGAAAGCCATGACACCTCCCTTGGATCTCCAAACATCACTCCCAGCTTCGTGTACGGTTGAGGTGCTGCAAACGGTGTATCTGGGTATCATCAAGCGGCTTCAGCCCGTCCTTCGCTTGCCAAAAGTAGCGATCGAACGCGTCGTAACGATTGAAGAGAAGATGTCGTCGCTGGTCACACGCGTCCGAAGCGCGATGCGTGTATCCTTCCATCGTTTTCTGGCTGAATCAGAAACGCGCATGGAGGCGGTCGTGTCGTTCTTGGCCTTACTTGAGCTTCTCCATCGTCACGAAATTAAGATTGAGCAACCTGACTTGTTTGCCGATATTCATGTGTCTTCGCATTCCGTATGAACTCCCTTGATCGACGCATCGAAGCGATTCTCTTCGCCATCGCCCGACCAATTCAACAAAAAGAACTGGCTACGATGTTGTCTGCATCTCCAGACGAGATTCGTGTCGCCAGCACTGAATTGAAGGAGCGTCTTGAGGTATCAGCGAGTGGCCTTCAGCTCGTGATGCAGGGGAATGAACTCGAACTCGTGACCCATGGTGACATGGGAGAGGATGTACGCTTGGCGTTGAAGCAGGAAGCGTCGTCTGAATTGTCCAAAGCGGCGCTCGAGACGCTCGCGATCTTGGCTTACCGTGGTCCGCTCACTCGTCCAGAGATCGAACAGGTTCGCGGGGTTCAATCTGCGCTTATGTTGCGCAATCTCATGCTGCGTGGACTGGTTGAACAGCACGACGAAGAACGCCTCGGCCAGCCAACCTATCGTGTGACGCTGAACTTCTTCAAGCAGCTCGGTCTGACCTCGGCTGACAGTCTTCCAGACTACGAAACCCTTCGCCATTCGCCGACCGTCGTCCAGATCCTCGACGAATTAACGGCTCCAAAGGTATTATAGACCCCATGTTTGCCGAGTCCTTTGTGACGTTGGGCGCACTGCTCGCCCTTCAAGCCCCGCTTGCCCGGGATTTACCAACCGCCATCGCGGCTGTTGATGCGCTCCCTGCGGCTCGCTACGTTGCCCCAGCCGCTCCCGTTCCAAAGAAAACCGAGGTTGAGCGCTTGGGGATTGACGTTTCGGCGGAGTCAGCGTGTGTGATCGACGTGGCGACGGGCCGCATCCTCTTCGAAAAGGACGCCAACAAACCACACCCAATCGCAAGCCTCACGAAGCTCATGACGGCGATGACTCTGCTCGACGATCGTCCGGACATGAAAGAGATGCTCACGGTTCTCCCAGGAGATGACCCGCGCGAAGGAAAAACGGTCTTACCAATCGGAGGAAGGTTCACTCGTGAAGAATTGTTCGATTCGCTTTTGATTGGATCCGTGAATATCGCTGGCAACACCTTAGCACGTTCCTCGGAAGGGGGAATGGAAGGGTTCGTGAAGCGCATGAATGAAAAGGCGAAAGAGCTCCATCTCTTGCAGGCAACATTTGTTGAACCAACCGGTCTTGAGCCAGCGAACCAAGCTTCCGCGCGTGATGTGGCCACGATTCTGCGTATGGCTTTGTCCTATCCAGAAATTCGCGAAACAACAGAGCGCTCAGCGTTAACCCTGCCGAACCGTGCCACGGGCAAGCCTATCGAGATCAGTTCAACGAACTTATTGCTTGGATCATTCCTCAATAAGAACCCGTATCGGATCGTGGCTGCAAAAACCGGCTCATTGCCAGAGGCGGGGTTCTGTCTCGCTCAGGCCACACGTAAGGAAGGGGCGGGTGAGGTGATCTCGGTTGTGTTAGGCAGTAATAATCATTTCGCCCGTTTCCAGGATGCGAAAGCCCTGACCTTTTGGGCCTTCGACGCCTATCGCTGGCCAACGAGAGCGGGTGTCGTTTCAGTGTCAGAGTGATTTTTCATATTCCGACAAATAGGACTTTTTCTGCTTGTTATCCCGCATACGTTGCAAAAATAGCTAAATAATGATAAATTGTCCGGTCGGCAAATGGGTTTGCTCGACGAAAGGAGGTCGTTTGAACGTTGAATTGATCCTTATGCGCCACGGCGAATCTCGCCGTAACAAAGAGCAGCATAAGTTCGTGGGAGGAGGAGACTCTCCTCTCACAGAGAACGGCGTCGCGCAAGTGCGCGAAGTTGCGCTCATGATGCGTGCGGTGGGGTACGAACCGGATGAGATCTGGTCGTCTCTCCTTCGACGCGCACAGGAGTCAGCGCGAGAGATCTGTCGCGTCCTTGGTGTCGAGAGCGGTCATACACTGATCCACCAAGACCGACGGCTGAATGAGCTCCACGCTGGCCTGTTCGAAGGTCGGCGTAAGGACGAGGTTCTGACCGAAGAAGTCCTCTCCCAGATGAGGGCCCTGGGGGCGAGATACTCCTACCCCGGGGGCCAGAGTCTGGAGAAACTGGCGGAACAAGTCGTTGATGGCTGGATGAATGACCAGCTCCCTCGATGGAGGCCGCACGAGCGACGTCGCGTCCTCGTCGTGACCCATGGTCACGTGATCCGTGCCGTTCGGATGCGCCTCTTCTGTGTTCATCCGCTTAAGGCGCGTGCGTTGGCAGATGCGGAGAATGCATCGCTGACGCGGATCGACCTGACCAACCGTGGACCCGTCGAGGTCTACGTGAACCGGGTCTTGGGACTGCTGTGAGGCCTCGTACATTTGCTCTTCTACGCTGGTGCAATGCCAGGTAGTCTGCCCCGCTTGGGACAGGGACACGCTGATGCCCTGGATCCAGGCGGGGTGTGTCATTTTCACCACCTTGTCATCTCGTATTGCCTCGGGTAGCGTTAGTGCATGTCTGTTTTTCCAGAGCATGTTCAAACGTTGATCAGTGAACTGCGTGTTGAGCGGTCGATGGTGGTTCGTGAAGTCACGCCTCTTCCCGGTGTGCTGAATAATAATCAGCTCTATCGCCTTGTGATGGATGACGGATCTTCTTTTGTTGCGAAATTCTATTTTCAGGATGAACGTAAGCGCCGTGAGCGCGAATATCCCTTTCTTTCGTTCCTCGCGCAGCATGGATTTAGGAATGTTCCACATCCTCTTTACGAGAGTCTTTCCTTAGATTGCGGTGTTTACGAATGGAAAGAAGGGGAGAGAAAGGCCGCGAAAGAATATACCGAAGCCGATATGCGTGATTTGGCAGAGTTTATTGCACGTATTCACGCGCTCCCTGTCTCGGAAGGAGCTCATCTACTCGACGCGCACATGGCCGCATTTTCGATGAAGGATTTACGTGCAAACATTGAAAAACGTCTTAACTGGATGTATGAAGACCTGACAAAGAAGGTGTTTCATCCAGAGGTTACACGGTTCCTTGAAAAGCATCAGTGTTTAGAACGAGTAAACGAAGCGCTTCGCCAGATGGAGGTAACGTACGGTAACGATATTTTCTCTACTGTTTTCCCAGAAAACCATAAACGTATTTCTTCCGTTGATTTTGGTCCGCATAATACTTTATTTCAGATAGATGGACGTCCGACTTATCTCGACTTTGAAAATGCAGGGATGGATCACCCATTGCGCACGATCGTTGACGTGGTAAATCATCAAAAAACAGAAGAAATCTCGGATGAGCTAAAACGTATTTTTGTTGACCACTATCGTGCAAAGGCGAATCTTCCAGAAGAGATATGGTACTGGTTTGAACCAATGCGTCGTTGCGGTCTCATTGAGTGGCATCTGCTCCACTTAAATCATCTACGGCCCGTGAAGATTAACCAATTCAAGTTTTCGTATGCGCATGGAGCGTTTCATGAAGAGGAGTTTATTCAAGGAAAGCTAGCTCTTGCCGAGCGCACTCTTTATGCCATGAGTGAGGCTAGAAATTGGTTTACTTAGCCGTTCTGGAGTCAAAGACACAGGCTGTTTCGGTACCCGCTTGCCAGGATCCGAGCTGATTGTTAGACTCGAGTCCGTTCGAAAAGAACCGTTTGTATCCAGTGTTTATCCGACTTGCGAAGCGTAAGCGAAGCAAACCGGAGGCATTGCGCAGACCCAAGTGAGCGCCATAGGCGTGAACGGGTGGTCAGCGCAATAAGCCGAGCAAGGCGGGGTAGCTCAGTTGGTTAGAGCGAAGGACTCATAAGCCTTAGGTCGGCGGTTCGATTCCGCCCCCCGCTACCAACAAGCCCATCCGAGAAATCGGGTGGTTTTGTTTTTAGGCGAATTCTGCTACTCTCTTGGCATTCAATGAGCGTATGTTCATCACGACCCATGCTCTGATCGGTGCGTTAGTGGCAAACGCGTTTCCTCATCATCCGGTGCTGTCCTTTGGCTTGGGTATGGCGTCACACTTTTTGACGGATATCATCCCACACGGAGATTCAAAGCTGTATAAAGACTACATCAGTGGTTCCAAGAAAAAAGTTCGTAAAGCCTTTGCGTATGTTCTGTTGGATGGAGTGGCCGCTATTTATACGGTTTTGTTTCTCTTAAACGTTGGTTCGGCGCCAGATCGCCTCACATTATCGCTCGGTATTGCTGGTGGTGTCTTGCCCGATTTGTTGGTTGGATTGTACGAAGTAACGCGTATCCCAGGCTTGCGTTGGTTTCACCGTCTTCACTTCTTCTTCCATAATCTCATCACGTCTCGTAAAGGCGATGTAGCATTTCACTCAGGGTTGGCGATTCAGTTTGGATTATTGGCGCTCGTCTGTGTGAAGTTGTTTGATTAATCGTCTCTTGATTGACAGAAGCGGGTGATGTTCGCTAGGATACGGCCACAACAATTCGTAGCGGGGTAGAGCAGCCAGGTAGCTCGTCGGGCCCATAACCCGAAGGCCGCCGGTTCAAATCCGGCCCCCGCAACCAAGTGAAACACATCGTGAAAGCGGTGTGTTTTTCTTTTTGTTCTCTCAGATATTCGATAAGTTTTGTATTCTAATATTTACTTTTTCCTCGGGCTGGCTTATGCTATTCGCTATTCCTTGGGTCTCAAGGGACAAAACTCGAGAAGGTCGGAAGCAGCCTCAAGAGGAGGGATTGGGACATGGCGAAGACGGCGGCCAGTGTGCGTTCAGCTCCACAGTCTCAGATCATGGTCGCAGCCTCGGCTGACGAGACGGCGGAGGACATCATCCTCCACGCGCTCAAGCCCTGGACGCGGGGTGTTCGTCGGCGGACCTTGAAATGGTCCGCGAGGAAGGAGGATGAGAAGAAGCGCCAAGCCGCTGAGTCCGAGCTCCCGCCCCAGCGCCTGCAGATCCTGCGAGCGCTCGCCACGCTGGTGGCAGTCTCGTCGGACGACGTCGAGCACGGCTACACGGCCACCCAGATCCTGGCGTTCGGCCTGGCGCTCTACCCCGACTCCCTCCTGTTCCAGGAGGCAGATGGGTCGATCGTCATCCCGACGACCAAACTCCTCACCGCCAAGCTCTCCGGGCAGGGAGAGGGCACGCTGCAGTACAGCGGCTACATCCGCTGCCTGCACGAGTCGACCGGCGTCAAGAACACGATCGGCGACGGGGAGCGAACGCGACTGCGCGTTCACCTCACTACGAAGGGTGCACAGTCGGCCCTCGACGACGGTTGGCTCCCACCGCTCGCCGGCTACATGCAGACGCTCCTGCGGCGCGCCCAGCGTCGCATGAGCCTCGGTGTCCTCACCATGGTCTGAGGATCGCTGACTCCCTGCTTCCGACCATCTCTACTGCCCGCATTCGGTGCTCCGCGTGCGGGCAGTAGTGTCTCAAAAGGAGATGTTTTCTTGTGACACAAAAAGCCCCGCATAAAGCGAGGCTTTTTGTGGTGCCGGGAGAGAGAATCGAACTCTCATGACCTTGCGATCGCAGGATTTTGAGTCCTGTGCGTCTACCAATTCCGCCATCCCGGCCTGTAATTTGTCCTGCAGAGAATAGCGGGTTCTTGGGGACAGAGTCAAGGTGTCGCTTGTGGTATACTCAGGGCGACATGACGCTCTTTGGTGAACTCTCTATTTTGTTTTTAGTTGCCGCCGCCTTAGCCTTGTGTTTTCAGCGGTTGCGGTTGCCTTTGGTGGTTGCGTACCTTGCGACCGGTCTCGCGTTAGGGCCGTATGCCTTTGGTCTTTTGCAGGCATCGGAAGTGTTTGAACTTCTGGCTCAGGTTGGGATGTGCGCGCTTCTCTTTTCCGTCGGATTACACGTGAATGGAAAAGCGCTTAAAGAATTGGGAAAAACAGTTTTGAAAGTCGGGTTCCTTCAGATCAGTTTGAACGTCGCACTTGGTCTCGTGATTGGACGAGTGGTTGGTTTCAGCTGGTTCGCGTCTGGGCTATTGGGTGCGGCGCTGTCTTTCAATAGCACGGTTCTGGCCTTACGTTCCTTAGGTGACCGTGGCGATTTGAACCGTACACATGGAAAGATCACGACAGGCATTTTGTTACTGCAAGACGTGTTTGCGACGATGGTTCTTTTAGTTGTTGGTATTGCGCCCTTGCAAGGTGGGGGAATGGAGGTGGTGTTTGTCGTCTTGAAAGGGTTGGGCTTGCTCGCGGTCGTCGCGCTCATCGCGCGAACGATTTTGCCGAAGATTATTGATCACGCCGCGCGCTCGCAGGAGCTGCTCGCCATCGGTTCATTGGCGTTTGCCTTAGGAATGTCTCTGGCGTTCCATGAAGTCGGGTGGTCCTACGAGATCGGGGCGTTGCTTGCGGGCGTCTGTTTGGCGAATACGGTGTATCGCTTTGAGATTGAATCCAAGCTGAAACCGATGCGCGAGCTCTTCCTCGTCGTCTTCTTTGTGCTCTTAGGGAGCAAGATCGATATCACTACGCTTCGTTCCGGTTGGGCGATTGCGGCCGTGCTGATTCCGCTGATTATCTTGGTCAATCCATGGTTTGTCGGTCGACTTATGCGCTGGTTTGGTCAGGCCCGTTCACCTTCCTTCTTGGTTGGTATCCACTTGTCGCACTTGAGCGAATTCTCGTTATTACTTCTGTTCGTGGCTAGTCGTTCGATCCAGCTTCCTTCTGGCTTCACCTCAGCCATTACCGTAGCGGTCGCTTGTACAATGTTGGGAGGAAGTTTACTCATGACCTACGCCGAACGTGTACGT
Source organism: uncultured Gammaproteobacteria bacterium (assembly GCA_964443315.1). Lineage (GTDB taxonomy): Bacteria > Patescibacteriota > Patescibacteriia > 2-12-FULL-60-25 > 2-12-FULL-60-25 > JAGOTP01. The sequence continues at coordinate 26,470 of CAYUCP010000001.1, read as the reverse complement.
CAGTTCGTGGAATGGCTGTTCCGAACTAAGCCAGAAACGAGACAGGTCCAAGAAGCGAAAGGGGAGCAGTATGATGTGATTCTGTTCGGTTGTCATCGTGTGGGGGGCGACTTCCTACCCGCGTTTAAGAAGCTGAAGGCTGATTATTTGGTTGTTGACTTCGATCCAGAAGCGATCGCAGATCTCGAAGCGCACGGCATTCCTTGTCGTTACGGAGATGCAGAAGATCTAGAGTTCTTACGAGAGATCGGGACCGATAAGGCAAAATTGATCGTTTCTACCATTCCGAGCGTTCGCGTCAATACGGCTATTCTGCAGCTGCGCCGAGCCCACCGACCGGCTGGAACCATCATTTTTGTAGCACATACGATCGAAGAAGCATTGGCCTTGTATCGCCAGGGGGCAACCTACGTCATTTTGCCGCATGTATTGGGTGGAAACTATGCTTCTCAGCTAGTTGAGTCCTATGGTCTAAAAAAAGACGCCTTTACGCAGGAACGAAGCCGTCACATCGCTCATTTAAAGCGCCGTGGCGATTATGTCTCAGCCGTTCCGATGCTGTCTCACGGCCGCTGGCGGTAAGCCTTGCGACGCAACCGTTCCTCCTTTACACTGACGGCGTTTGAGAGCGTGCTCTTCTGACGAAAAGGTCCCTTGGTATGGCCCGTATTATTTCCATCGTAAACCAAAAAGGCGGGGTAGGAAAAACGACCACGGCCATTAATTTGGGCGCGTATCTTGCGGAACTTGGGAAGTTCGTCTTGATTGTGGATTTGGATCCTCAGGCGAACGCCACATCTGGGATTGGGATCGATCATCGCCAGATCGAGCGTGGCGTGTACGAAGCGGTGCTAGGACAAGCGTCTTTCAAAGAGATTGCTCAGCCCACGGCTCATGTCGGCCTTCGCATCGCTCCAGCGACGAACGCGCTTGCAGGGTTGAACGTGGAATTGGTTCCACTTGAGAATCGTGAATTTAAGTTGCGTGATGCCTTGCGTGAAATCCGCAACGACTACGATTTTATTTTGATTGATTGTCCACCGACCTTAGGATTGATCACTTTGAACGGGTTAGTGGCTGGCGACGAAATTTTGATTCCCGTTCAGGCGGAGTACTATGCGCTCGAAGGTCTAGGTCAGCTCCTCGAAACGGTCCAGCTCGTTCAGGATCGCCTACGTCCAGAGGTCGATATTCTTGGTGCGGTCATCACGATGTACGACGGTCGTACAAAGTTATCGGATGACGTGTTGCAAGAGTTATACAAATATTTCCCAAATAATATATTCCGTTCGGTGATTCCGAGAAATGTACGGTTAGCCGAAGCACCTTCATTTGGCCGGAGCATCGCACACTTTGATGGCGGTTCAAAAGGAGCAAAAGCCTATGAACGTTTGGCGCGTGAAGTCTTAGAGCGTGAAGTCAATCATTACCATATTCGTACCTTATGATCCCATCTCGTCCCTCGGGCCTCGGTCGTGGCTTAGGAGCTATCATTCCGCCAAAGACGCCGAATGGGATGGCCCCGCCTCCAGCACCAACGCAAGGGGCGGATTTGCGCTCGGTGGCCGCGCCACCTGCCCAGGTTGCTCAGCCTACCTCGCCTGTTCAACCGGCTACGGAAAAGACGGTAGAGCCGTCTGCAGAGCCGGGGATCCGCATCGTCCAAGTTTCGTTAGAGCGCATTAAGCGCAATCCTTATCAGCCGCGTACACAGTTTTCCCATGATGAGCTGGAAGAGTTGATGGGAAGTATCAAGGAACACGGTCTGCTGCAACCACTCGTTGTTACCCCGGCCGGAGCTGATGGAAGCTACCAATTGATTGCTGGTGAGCGTCGTTTCCGAGCGATGTCGATTTTGGGTGAGAAGACGGTGCCTGTCATTATCCGCGAAGCGACGGAACAGCAGCAGCTCGAGCTCGCCATCATCGAAAACATCCAGCGTCAAGAGCTGAATGCGCTCGAAGAGGCAACGGCCTATGCGCGCTTGGCGGATGAATTCGGACTGACGCAAGAAGAGATTTCCCAGAAAGTTGGGAAGAGCCGTTCACAGGTCGCAAACACCATTCGTTTGTTGATGTTGCCAAAAGAGATCCGCGACGCGGTGACCGAAGGAAAAATTAGCGCCTCGAATGCGCGTACCTTGCTTGCGCTACCAACCGATGAAGAGCGCTTGAAATTATTTCATACGTTAGTAAATGAAGGTCTGACGGTTCGTCAGGTGGAGGATCGTGTGTCCGTTCGTCGACCGGGTCAGAGTGTCAAGGACCCAAATCTCACAGATCTTGAGTTCCGTTTGCGTGATCAACTCCACTGCCGTGTCGAAATTCGCAAAAATAGCCGTGGTGCGGGTGAAGTGCGCTTACGTTTTACGTCTGAAGAAGAGCTTTCGCGCTTGGCGAAGCTCTTAGGAGAAACAGCCTCCTCGTAATTATTTCGTCGTCCCCGGCAAAATCCCCTTAATCCAAGTACCGATACGTGACTTCGCCATTTGGCGAATTTTGGCTTTGGCGTGACGAGTTTTTACGAACTTGATCCAATCGGGGTTCGGTCCTTTGCGATTTTTGTCGACAATGATATCGATCATGTCACCGTTCTTCAGGATGCGGTCGACGGGTGCGAGGTCTTCATTGATTTTTGCACCGGTGCAGGTATCACCAATCTGGCTGTGAATGGCGTATGCGAAGTCGACGCAGGTGCTACCTTCCGGCAAGTCGATGACATCGCCTTTCGGCGTGAAGACGAAGATGCGATTCTGGAAGGCGTCGATCTTCATTTCTTCCAGCGTGTGGAGTTTGTCTTTCTTGTCGCCAAGCTCTTGTTGAAGCTCGGCTAAATCAGACACCCAGTTTGGGGCCTTATTTGAGTTTGGTTCAGAGCGCTTGCCGTTTTCATCGTAAGCCCAGTGCGCTGCAATACCATATTCGTTTTCCGCATGCATGGCACGCGTACGAATCTGGAATTCAACAATTTCACCACCTTCGCAGAAGACGGTCGTATGAAGCGAGCGATAGCCGTTTGGTTTTGGCTGAGCGATGTAGTCTTTGATGCGACCTTTGAGTGGAGTCCATTTGCCGTGAATTGCACCGAGTGCGCTGTAACAGTCGGCAACCGTTGGAACGATAATACGCAATGCGATGATATCGTAGACACGCGCGATATTACGCTCGTTTTTGATAAGTTTCTTGTAGAGCGAATACAAATGCTTCGCACGTCCGTGCACGTCGTGATACCCGATGTGATTTTCCTTGAGTGTAATCTTTACCTGCTCAATCACGTGGTCAACGTACTCCTGTTTGTTGTTGCGTGCTGTCTGCGCAATTTCTTTGGTCCACGCGTATTCTTTTGGCTGAACGTATTTAAAAGCCGCGTCTTCAAGTTTGCCTTTCATTTCACCCATACCCAAGCGATTAGCGATCGGGGCATAGATTTCGAGCGATTCAAGGGCGATGCGGTACTGTTTTTTCTGAGGAATCGCATCGAGTGTCTGGAGGTTGTGTAAACGATCTGCGAATTTAATGAAGACAACGCGTACATCAGCCGCCATTGCCAAGAACATTTTGCACAAGTTCTCGATATAACGCTCCATTCCGCGATACTTGATCTTACTGAGTTTGGTGATGCCGGCCACCATCGAGCCGATATCTTCACCGAACTCAGTTGTGATCTCTTCAATGGTGCGAGGGGTGTCTTCTGGAACATCGTGCAATAACCCAGCTACGATAATTGGAACAGGCATGTGCATTTCGGCGAGCGTCCCGGCAGTCTGAAGCGGGTGCATGATGTAGGGCTCGCCACTCGCGCGCATCTGTCCTTTGTGTGCTGCATCCGCAAACGCAAATCCTCGACGAACCAGTTCGACGTCAGCGCTTCGATCGTTTTCGAGAACGAGTTCACAGAGTTCGTCGATCGTTTGGACGAAGTGGGGTTTGGAGATCGGGGACATACCGTGGCCTACATAGTAAAACACAAAAGCCACAGCATGCGCTATGGCTTTTGATGGTGGGACCGGAGGGGATCGAACCCTCGACCCTCGGCTTAAAAGGCCGGTGCTCTACCAACTGAGCTACAGTCCCAAGGAGTGAGAGAAGAGAGACCGAAGGTTTCTCTTCCGAACGACGAGGGAATGCCTTCATCACGAAGGGATGAAGACTGTCCCGAAATCGCTATTCGCGCCGGAATCATAGCCGATCCCGCGTTCTCTTTCAAGCCATCTTTTGCTACCATGCCGACATTCCCTGTATGCCTATCCTTTCTGCCCGTATCCAGCGCCAAACGCTCGATCGCCAAAGTCAGCTAGCCAAACTGCGTCGGGAGCTCCAACACTGCTCGGCTGAGGTGCTTTCTTCAAGTAAGCGCTCGATTTTTGCACTCCATCGTGAGGATTCGGTTGCCTCTAAACGCGAGTTCCTGGTAGCCGAGCAGGCGATTCAGGCTGGGTGGAAGATTGTGGCAGAGGAAGCGCTGTTGGCCCAGGAAGGTTCCTGGCGGGCTGCTCGTGAAGAGTATACGGAGGCAGCTCTCTTGGCCGAGTATCTCGCCAAAGGTTCGCTCCAGACGCATCCTGATAAGGATAAAGACCCGGATATTTTTATCGGAGGTCTGTCGGACTTTTTGGGCGAGCTCGTTCGGTTGGCGGTCTTGGCGGCAACCCGAGGTGATCGCGCTCCTATCGAGCAGTTCTACCAAGATGCGGTTGAGCTCATGGATTTCTTGCTTCAAATGGACCTGACGGGACACCTTCGTACAAAGGTCGATCAGGCCAAGCAACACGTCAAAAAGCTAGAAGAGATTCGTTACGACATGTCTTTGCGCGTAACGGGCAAGGCGTAACGCTTGGATATGCATCGTCCTCGACGAGTTCTCTTGGTGTACGCGCTGCCACATTCTGGGCATTCATCGGCGGCGGCAGCCTTACAGGAAGAATTGGAAGGGCAGGGCTTCGAAGTCTGTCAGTATAATTTTCAAGAACAGTGGACGCGTCTCGGAAAAAAGGCGAGTGGGTTTCAAAAGTGGATTGTGGAGCATGCGCCCTGGGTTTGGCGGCACGCGCACGGCAATAAAGGCTACGCGGGAGTGACCGACTTCGTCGTCGAACAACTCACCCGTTGGGATATCACGGGACTCTTTGCGAAAATCCAATCGTACAAACCGGATGCCATTATTGCGACGCATTTTCTTCCGTTGCGCATGCTGGGTGAAGCGCGGTTGTCTGGGTATCTTTCCATGCCGATCTTTGCGGTGACCACAGACTTGTGGGTGCATCGCTATTGGGCGCACGTCGGCATCGATCAGTACTTCGCGGCGACGAAACAAACAAAAGACCATCTTGTTGAGTATGGCATCAATCCAGCGCGTGTTCAGGTAACTGGGATCCCTCTTCGACGTGTGTTCTTTGAGAAGCGCGCCTTCTCGCCACGTCAGGCTCGAGCGAAGCTGGGGATCACGCTTCAGAAGCCGCATGTGACGATTGTGGGTGGATCGTTGGGGATTTTCCCATTTCGCGATCTGCTTAGAGCCATCGTCGCTGAACAAAAGGCCTCTTCCATCCAATGGACGGTTATTTTTGGGACCGATGAAAAGAATTTGAAGCGATCGAAGCGATTTTTACGTAAGTATCCTCAGGTAAGCATTCAGCTGCTCGGATTTACGAAAGAGATTGATCTTTATTTCTTGGCGAGTGATGCCGTTGTGACGAAGCCAGGTGGACTGACGACGTGTGAAGTGGCCTTGTCTAAGGTTCCGCTCGTCTTGTGTTCGCCGATTCCAGGCCAGGAAGAGGGGAATGCGGGCATTCTTTGCTCAGCGCAAGCAGCAGTACGAGAAGATGATCCAGCGCTCCTTGTGCGAAAAGTCCTTGAGCTTGTGGCGAATCCTCCAGAGCGACAACGTTTGGCAAAAAAAGCAGCTCAACTGGTTCCTGGGAAATCGAGTCATCGCATCGCACGTGCAGTGGAGACGGCGCTCGAACAGAAGAAATAATATATTCTCTATCCATGTCTAGCGGTTCTTCTTCGACGTCAGAACTCTTCGGCCTCACGATTCAGGGTGGATCGTGTGAAGAGATCTTGGCATGGGCGTTTTCCGCAAATCAAACCGGGCCACGGTGGATTGTGACGGCGAATCCAGAGATTCTCTTAGAAGCGAAGAGAAATGCGAGCTACGCGGCCGTTCTTCGTCAGGCGGACTATCTTTCCGTTGATGGCATGGGATTATTCTTGGCATTGCGCTCTGTAAGTCGACCCGTCTCACGTGTGACAGGAGTTGCCTTGGCGGAAGCGCTGATTGAGCGAGCAGCTCAGACGAATCTGTGCGTAGGATTCATCGGTGGTGATCCAGGAGTTGCGGAAGAGGCTGGCGCCTATTGGAGAACGCGTTATCCATCCTTGAAAGTTATCACCGAAGAAGGCGGGAAGGTTCAGTCGGATGGCTCAGGTGATCTGGCGGAGGAAGAGGCGTTGCATCGGCTCGTCTTGGCTGCGCCAGATCTCTTGTTTGTGGCATTTGGTGGAGGAGGGACAAAACAAGAATCCTGGATTGCCAAACGCGTAGGCGACATCCCATCGCTCAAGATTGTGGTGGGAGTGGGCGGTGCGTTCGACTTTTGGTCCAAGCGCATTCGTCGTGCCCCAGGCGTGCTGCAGCGTTTCGGTTTGGAATGGGCATGGCGGTTGATCCAAGAGCCTCGTCGTATCAAACGCATTCTTCGAGCAACGGTCGTGTTTCCAATTGTCTTTTTTGTTGATCAGGTGCGTCGACCAGGGTTTGGCCGAACACGCATGCTGCAACTGTTGATGCTTGCGGTACGTCTGTTGTTTTTCTTGCTGATTCTTTGTCCAGCGCTGTTTGTCTACCTTCGCGCGGTGTTTCGCGAAGGGCTTCGTAAGTATGACTGGAGATTTAGTGATCTAATCGTTCCGCTTGTTATTATAGGAGTTATCTATCCTATTTTGAGCTTTATTCTCAGAATAAAACAAGAACTCTCTGATCTTTACGATAAAAGCGGGAGCTGATAGCGTGTTGCCATGTCTAGCCTGGTTAGAACGCGTTTCGCCCCCAGTCCTACTGGATATATCCACATTGGCAACTTGCGAACAGCTTTATACGCTTACCTGTTCGCCAAGGCTTCAAAAGGGGTATTCGTCCTGCGTATAGAGGATACTGATCAAGAGCGTTATGTTCCTGATGCGGTTGATCTCATTTATTCGACTCTCCGAATGGTTGGGTTGACGTACCAGGAGGGTCCTGATGTAGGTGGTGCATACGGGCCATATATTCAAAGTGAGCGTAAAGGGATCTACCAAACATATATTCAGCAGCTATTGGAGAAAGGAGGGGCATATCGTTGTTTCTGCACGAAAGAGCGTTTGGACACGTTACGCGAACAACAGACTCTTCTTCGTCAGCCAACGAAATACGATGGTTACTGTAAAACCCTTTCTTCAGAAGAGGTTGAGCACAATCTTGCTCAGGGCATACCGTATGTTGTTCGTCAGCGTATCCCACCCGATCAAACCGTGTCATTTACGGACGTTGTATTCGGAGATATACGTGTTTCATCGAATGAGCTAGACGAAGGAGTGCTGATGAAGTCGAGTGGGTTACCAACATATAACTTTGCAAATGTAATCGATGACCACTTGATGGAGATTTCACACGTCATTCGTGGAACTGAATATATTTCTTCAACACCAAAGTATATTTTGTTATACCAAGCATTTGGGTGGAATGTTCCTACGCATGTCCACTTGCCACCGATCATGAAGTCGGCGACAAAGAAGTTTAGCAAGCGGGAAGGCGATGCATCGTTTATTGATTTGATTGATCGAGGATTCGTGAAGGAAGCGGTTATCAATGCGATTGGATTATTGGGGTGGCATCCCTCGAACGACCGAGAGCTGTACACGCTTGCTGAGCTCGAGCAAGTGTTTGATCTGGCTTCGCTGCAGAAAGCTCCGGCCATTTTTGACATGCAGAAGTTAGAATGGTTGAACAAGGAATATCTGAAACAGATGTCTGTCGAGGCGTTTGAAGAGCTGGCTCGTCCATATCTAGAGAAAGTGGCAATTCCTTCCAGGATCGATCTTCGAAGGGTGGCTTTGCTCGTCAAAGAACGTATTACTACTCTTGGAGAAATCCCTTTCGCGATAGACTTTCTTGTGGACTTGCCAGAGTACTCGATCGACTTGTTCACGCATACGAAATCAAAAGCGACACCTGAAACATCAAAGAAAGCGATTGAGTGGACGCTTGCACATGTATCGGACTTGTCTGAAGCAGTTGTTGAAGAAGATGTTCGTGCGTTTTTTGTGCGCGGCGTAGAAGAGACGGGGTTATCAACTGGGCAATTGCTTTGGGCGGTGCGCATTGCTCTGGCAGGAAAGCAGTTTACTCCAGGCGGTGCAATCGAAATTCTCTCGTTGCTGGGTAAGACAGAATCCGTAAGGCGTTTAGAGCTCGCAAAACAGAAACTCATGAACTAACCGCCTGAGCTATGACGCCTGCGAATCTTTGGGACCGAGATTATCTCCTCGACGATCGAGGGAATTTCCTCAAAGTGGTAGGCGAACGTCATCCGAAAGCGGGAGTGGTGAGCTATGTAAAGTACTTTCCAAGTCAGTACGGTGCGCGAGACATTCAAGGGAAGCAGTATGGGTATAATTCATTTGTTCCAAAAAGTTTTGTTCTTTTGCAAGAAGATCGCGATCGAGTGGCTTTTTCACCGTTCCATGGAGGAATCCTTACGGTTACGCCCTCGAATCGAATCAAGCAGTGTTTTTCTTGCACTGATAAACTCCGCCAAATACGCTCTGAGTCCGAGGAGTACCAGCGTCACCCAGTTGGTGCAGCCCTGGTTCAGTTGCTTTCCTACCTAGAGAATCATGTCCCGATCGACCAAATTGGAATCACGGGTTCATTTTTAATCGACGCGTATAATCTAGTGTCTGACATCGACCTAGTATGCTATGGAGAAGATGTTCGGTTGGCTGTGTCAAAGGCATTAAGTGAATGTTCACAGATGGAGTCGTATGAAAGGCACGCGCTTCGTTTGTATAATCGAAGAATGATTCATATGGCGCCTATGGATTTCTCGTTGTTGATGAAGCAAGAGCAACGAAAAATTCAAGGTCTGTGGGGTGGAAAAATACATGTTAACTGTCAGCCGCTGAGGTGTAGACAAGGACAAACGATCTTTAAAGATCTGACGTTTATTGAAGTAGGTGAAATAAGTTGTATCGCACAGATAGAAAATGACCAAGAAGGGAATTTTGCGCCTGCTTACTATGAGATCCGTGTTTTGGATATAATTAACTCAGTGTTTGATGGATCGATTGGGTGTGCGAGCGAAATAAAAGCCTTTATTTCCTACATTGGAGCGTACGCAGGTAGTTTTCGTGAGGGCGAGCGTGTTTATCTCGATGGTAAACTTGTGCAAGTTCGACGAGGAGCGGAGCAGTTTTACGCCATTGAGGTTACCCCTTGGAATACGCAACGAACCTTTAAGGCGCAACTGCTCCCGACTCATATATGAAGTACGATCGCTCCTATTATGAAGCGATTTGGTCGCGGATACTGCAGAAATATAGGCCAGAAGATCCGGTTAGGGATTTGGGAGACTTATTCCGCGCAGATATCGTCCAGCGTGTACTACGATACATCTTCACTCGTACTTCTTGCGAAGTGCTTCAGGATTATGGAGCCGGGAATTGGCTCTATCTACCCACTATTCTCGATGTCTGTGAGCACTCGGGTATTTTTCCAAGAGTCGATGGCTTTGATTATTCTCAAGAGGCGTTGGACTATGGCAAGAGTCGCGCCTCTATCCAAGGAGCTCGCGTAGACAAGGTACGCCTTCAATCTGGTGATCTTTTTGAAATTGTCGCAGAACAAGAAAAGACAACGGTAGATTTGGTTCTATCGCTCGAAGTGGTAGAGCATGTTGAGCGAGATGTCGACCTTATTCGTGAGTTCTTTCGCATTCTCCGTCCAGGAGGATACGTGGTTCTCTCTGTTCCAAACAAGCTGCCATTCCCGTTCTCACGAAATTTTTTTGAATATACGTTTTTTCGAAAAAGTTTTACGGAAAAGGATGTTCGAGTTGGACATCTTCGTCGATATACGAGACAGACGATCGAGGAGCTGATGGCGTCACAGGGATTTCAAGTCGAGAAGTATATTCCATATGGATTTTTGTTATCTGACTACGCGAAGCCTTGCATAGAGAGAGGGGGATGGGCTTCATCTAGCTTGCGCGCGCTCTGTTTTTTGGAGCAGAAGATGGGTGAGTGGATGTGTGGCGAACGTTCAGAGGGGTTATTTCTCGTATGCCGAAAGCCATGAATCAATCCTTGCTCGTTTTAAATACTCCTTGTTTACCCAAGTCCACGTATCATTGCGGAAATGCGATGTCGGCTCTCATGAGCCATCTGTATTGGCGAATTGCGAAATGGCTGTATCCAGAAACACGGACTGTCTTTGTCGAGGAGGCATGGAATATGTATGGTCTTCCATACGAACGTACGTTTGAAGAAGTATTTCACCGCGCTGGATCAAAGGAGGAGATCCATGAATATGCGAAAACATGTCTTGCAGAAGCTCGTCGGCAAAAGGTGATGGTTGATCCAGCGTCTAATACAAGCGAGACGGTTATCTACTTAGATACAGATCCAGCGTACGAACCATTTCTTACATCCGTAATGAATGAAATCGAGAGAAAAGGATGGATAGAAGAGATTTCCGGTGAGTGCATGCTTTCTCTACAGCGTATTCTTGATTCGGCGGAGGGGCGAGAAAGTCAATGGTATATGCGCAACCAACTAAATATGTATCCGCTGTACACCCTTCCTTCTCTTTTGCATCAAGGGACAATCTTTACGAATCTGTTACCGCTAACGAAAGAACGAGTCTTTGCCGCGAATATCAAGTTTAAAAGAAAAGTGCGAACGATAAATCCGATTATTCAATCCTTCTTTTATCCTTATTGGATCCAAGAGCGTTTTTCTCTTCCGGTTTCATCTCCTCGCGTACTTGTGAGTGCAAGTGGCCATGGAATGCTCAAATGGCATTACCTAAGGACATTGATTGGCGGCGCGGTATTTGGATACCCGCCTGCGACAGATCTTTTCTTGCATGGGACGTTGCTTGGAACTGACGGAGCACCAATGAGTAAACATAAAGGGAACTGTGTACAACCAAGTGATCTTCTTCGTACAACACAAGATGCACGCTGTGCTCGATTTATATTACTTCGTTCACTTTCTTATAGAGACGGTGTACTACAACAAGAGCGTGGAATGCGTGAGTTTGGTCGCATCAAAGAAAAAATTGATAAAATATACTCAGGCCGTTTTTGTCTGCCTTCGGGAGCGGAAGAGGCAAAGCTTCGCTTCCGACTAACAAAAGCGTTTGAAAAAGGGAATATCCCACTTTTAGTGGATGAGTGGTACTTGTGGTTTAGGGAAGTTCCACTCATGCCTTCGCCTTCATACACGTCTTCGTCAGACGCATACTCAAAGCAGTTCATTGATCTACTCTTCTCCTAGTGCGTGTGGCATACTAACAGTTGATGAAGTCTTTTCAGCGCTTTTTCATGTCGACACTATGTGTCGCGAGCATAGTTGTGTTCGCGGCATCGTTTTTTGTGGTTCATGCGCAAGAAACTGGGGAAGAAACGGTGGTGAACCAAACGCAGGTTGATGAATTGCAGACGCAAGTTGATGAGGGTCAGACCAAGATTAAGCAGCTCGATAGTACGATTGCGGCCTATCGCAGGCGTATCAGCGAACAGGAAACACAATCGGTGACGCTCGAAAACCAGGCGGCATTGCTTGAAAACCGCATTCAAGAAAAGCAGTTAGCGCTTCAAAAAACCACCGAAGAGGCCAACGTAACAACAATCCGCATTCAACAGTTGGATGTCTCGATCGCATTAGAAGAGCAAGCCATCGAAAAGCGCCGAGCGGCGTTAGGGGAACTGTTGCGTCGTATTCGCCAAGCCGACGATGTGCATCCGTTTCAAGCGTTGATCACGGGTTCGTCATTGTCTGAATACGTTTCTCAGTTAGATGAATTGCAGCGGGTCCAAGAAGAAACGGTGGCGGCGACGAAGCGGTTGCATGAAGCAAAAGACAACCTTCAGCAAACACGAAAGACACAAGATGAGCGACGCACAGAGCTTCAAGGGCAGCTTGCGAAGTTGGCAGAGGAACGACTAGCGTTGGAAGGGGAGCGTTCGGCTAAATTGTCTCTCCTCGCGACTACGCAACAAAAAGAGTCTGAGTTTCAACGCATCGTGGCCGAACTTCGTAGTCAGCAACAAGAAGAGCAGATGTCGGTTCGTGAACTTCAGGATCGTTTGCGTGAGCAGTTGAATCAGGCCGATACCGTGTTAGCGCGTGGAGATGTCTTGTTCCAGTGGCCACTCATTCCGCAGCGAGGGATTTCAGCGCACTTCCACGATAACACCTATCCGTTCCGAAAACTGTTTGAGCATCCGGGGATCGACTTGCCTGCGCCGGTTGGTACGCCGGTGGAGGCGGCGGCTGGTGGCTACATCGCGTGGACGCGTACCGGGAAGCAATACGGAAACTACATCATGGTCGTGCATGCGGGTGGGGTAGCAACCGTCTACGCGCACTTGTCACGCTTTGCGGTTCGTCCAGATACGTATGTGGAACGTGGTCAGGTGATCGGCTATTCGGGAGGTCGGCCAGGGGATCAGGGAGCGGGGCTTTCGACGGGTCCTCACTTGCACTTCGAGGTTCGTCAGGGCGGAATTCCTGTAAATCCAGAGAATTTCTTGCCAGAATTGGTGGATCACGACCACTAAATTGGCTCAATCTAGACAAAAATATTCAAATATGCCATAGTGGCGAGTTAGTTTTTAGGCTTAAAAAGCCTGGAACTAGCTCGTTCTTTGGTTGGTCTGGGCGGATAAAAGACGCTGAATGTGTTCGACGAAGATGATTCAGCATTTTTATTCGCTCAGACTGACTCGAACTTGAGTTCGAGAAAGAGTATCTGAGTTGAGTGCTCCCACGTTCGTCTCACCACACCCGATCGATTAGGAGGTTTGCAACGTCATGAACCGCCGCTGTTTGTCCACTTTCGCGTTTCTCACCGTGTTCGGTGTGTCGGTCGTCGCCTCCGGGCAGACGACTACCACCGCGCAGTCCACCGCTCCGGCGCTGCCGGATGCGCGTGGGATCGCCGCCGCGTGCGGCACCCTCCCGCCGGCTGACCGACCGCTGCCCGCCCTGACGGGTCCGGCACGGCTCGAGTACCAGCGCCTGATGCTCTCCGCGACGGCCGACTTCAACGCCGGTCGCTTCGCCACCGCCCTGCGGTGGCAGTGGGCCGCCTACATGGCGAACCCGGTCCCGGAGGCAGCCAACCAGCTCGTCGTGTACCTCACGGCGGCGGGTGCGTCGGCCGAGGGTCACCGGTGTGCCATCGTCTCGTGCTTGGCCCCCCGGGCCACCGGCGCCCAGCGCGCCGAGCTCGAGGCCGAGCGTGACCGCTGCAACCCCTCGGCGGCCACGCCGGTCGCGACCCAGCGGGTCGAGACCTTCTCCCTCACCGGGGAGATGCTCCTCGCGGTGCGCGCCAACCCGGCGCTCACCAGGGAGATCGTCCACGACCCTTCCACCCTTAACGTGACCATGGCGGGTCACGTGGAGGAGCTGCTGGTGCCGGTGGTCTACCGGCCGCGCATCAACGCGGCGCTCGAGGTCTACCGTCGGACCCACTCGGCCACCGTGACGCCCAACCCGCGTCTCGGTCGCTCGACGTTCGGCTACGCGCTTCCCATCAGTCTCTGGGGCGCCGGCGCCCTCGCCCTCGTGGGCGGGGTTGTCTCGACCACGAACTGGAGCGCGAACAACGCGCTCCTCGACGCGGCCAACCGCGGCGAGACCAACACCGGCTGGCCGCGCCAGGCCGAGGCCGACGCGCAGAACGCGGGCACCCGCGCCATCGTGTTCTACACCGGCGCCGCGCTCCTCGTGGCCGGCGGGACCGTCACCTGGTTCCTGCTCGCGCCGCGCCAGTCGACCTCCACCACCGCGCCCGCGCGCCCGCGCGCCGCACTCATCCCGAGTTTCGCCCCCGACCACGTCGGGGCCGTGCTCACCGGGTCGTTCTGACCCACCCGTCCACGTTCGCTCGTTTTCCCGAGCGCGGACGGAACCCAAGGAAAACAACGCCGGACCACCCTGAGGAAGTGGTCCGGCGATTGCGTTTTATGGGCATGCTTTGCTACAACTAGACGAGGAGGGCTGGATGAAGGGTCAAGATCAGCAGTTGCGTGAAACGCTCATCAACGCGTTTGGAGGAGTGGAGGTGATCTGCAAACGAGCTCTGGACAACATCCTCATCGATGCACTGGGAGGCGCAGAAGGGAAGCACGGTTCTCCTGGCCGAGGGGCCGCGGCTCTGCTCGAGCGTCCGGATCTGCTCGACAAGTTCGATCGAGAGCTTGGTGCGGCTGCGAAGCCCTACCGGCGTGTCATCAAGCTCCCGAGGGTGGATTGGCTCAGCTATATGGGCACGCGAAGGGGTCTGTCTGACGAGTTGCGGCAGCGTTTGTCGCGCTATCAGGTGCTCGCGGTCGAAGGGTGCGCTCCGTCTTCGCGACGGGTGCGTGCTCGGTTGGTCTGTATGGGAGCGCAGACCTGTTTCGAGCGGGTTCAGGTGGAGATGCGAGTTCGGGGTCTTCGTCCGGCTCATCCGCTCGAGATGATCGAGTTCGCACTCAAGGAGAAGGGGCTCCGCGACCATCGCGTGCCGCTCACCTCCGTTGGTGGCGTTCTTCGCCTTCGAAATCCGAGCAACGAAGATCAGGAGAAGATGCGGGTGCATCTCACCTTGTCCACCAACGGAGGACAGATGTGCATGTACCTCGAGGAGCTGGGTCGCAAGCTCCCCTCGTATCACACGTTCCTTGGGATCGAGCTTTGAGAGGTGCCCCGTCAATCCACGACGTTTGGAGGAACGTCGAATCTGGATTGGCGGGGTTCTGCTATTGTGCGAGTTCGTCTAGAATCTGTTCGAGTTCTGCCAAGCTTTGAATACGCACCAAGCGACTTCGTAAGTCTTTAAATTGGTTTGCGCCTTTGAAATACCACGGCAAATGCTTCCGAAGTTTTACTAACCCACGCTCGCCATAGTGCTCTGTTTGAAGACGCGCATGTTTGCGCACTGTTTCAATTTTTTCTGCCAGCGTTGGTTCCGCGAGAAGTTCACCGGTTTTTAAATAGGTTTCAATCCGTTGGAAGATCCACGGATTTCCTAGTGCACCACGGCCTAAAAGCATTCCATCGGCGCCAGAACGACGCAGCGCTTCCTTCGCGAGTTCAGGTGTCGTGATATCACCATTCACGAGGAAGGGAATATGCGGCACTTGTGCGCGCGCTTCACCAACCCGATCCCAGTTCGCAACGCCGCTATAGCCTTGTTCCTTGGTACGACCATGAAGTGAAATGAGTTCTGCGCCCGCATCCGCCACCACTTTCACGAATTCCAAACAATCCGTGTCTTTGCTCCAGCCAAGACGTGTTTTCACGCTGATCGGAACTGACACGGCAGCTTTCATCGCTTTGATAATCGCGCTCGCGCGTTCTGGATCACGAATCAACGAGGCGCCGTTAAAATTGTGCACGATGTTATACACCGGACAGCCCATGTTGATATCGATTCCATCTGGGTGAAATTTCTCTTCAATGATACGCGCTGCTTCGGCCATGGTGTGCGGATCACTGCCAAAGATCTGTTGGACAAGTGGGCGTTCACGATCGTCTGATTCAGCCATCTTAAGTGTCTTCTCGTTCATGCGGACCACTGCTTCGGACGACACCATCTCGCGAAACATCATCGGTGTTTTGTGTTCTTTGCAGATAAGACAAAACGGCAGATCGGTCATATCTGCCATCGGAGCGAGCGCTACGAGCGGTTTCGCAACTTCCTTCCACTTGATCATCCGCGGGAGTATAGAAAAAATTGGGTAAAAAAACAAGCCAATCTGGCCATAAAAACACTTCGAGCGCGTCGCCGGAGTCCGTGGAGTTGTTGTCAGTATTCCAGGATTGGCGACTTAACACGATCCCTGTAGCATGGATCTATGTCTCAATTCGTCATGAAAGCGCCGTACAAGCCGTCTGGTGATCAGCCGGAAGCGATTAAGCAATTAATCGCGGGTGTAGAAAAAAACGAACGATTCCAGACCCTGCTTGGTGCCACCGGTACAGGAAAGACCTTCACGGTTGCCAACGTCGTTCAAGCGATCCAAAAACCAACCCTTGTAATCGCGCACAACAAAACTCTCGCGGCACAGCTCACGAACGAATTTCGCGCCTTCTTTCCTGATAATGCGGTTGAGTATTTCGTTTCCTATTACGACTACTATCAACCGGAAGCCTACATCGCGCGAACGGATACCTATATTGAAAAAGAGGCGATGATCAATGAAGAGATTGATCGCTTGCGTCATGCGGCGACTCAGGCACTGCTTACGCGAAAGGATGTGCTGATTGTCGCCTCGGTTTCGTGTATTTACGGCTTAGGTGCGCCAGAAGCGTACGAGAAAACGATTTTGCACCTAGAACTTGGTTCGAATGTGGTGCGCGATCAGGTATTGGAGCGATTGATCGCCATGCAGTTTACGCGTACAACCGCTGACCTCACACGTGGAACGTTCCGTGCGCGTGGGGAAGTCTTGGAGCTCATGCCCGCGAACGAAGAAGTGATCTATCGTATCGAGTCCCCGCGTGGAATCGTCGAGCGCATCATGAAAATGGATCAGGTGAGCAAGAAAGTCGAGAAAGAGCAGCCCGATTTGTGGGTGTTCCCAGCAAAACATTTTATTACAACAGGCCCTGAACGTGAGCAGGCCATTCGTCGGATTCGCGATGAGTTGAAAGAACGACTTGAGTACTTTGAACAGAATGGAAAATTGCTCGAAGCAGAGCGCTTAGAGCGACGTACCCACTACGACCTCGAAATGATCGAGAACGTTGGGTATTGCAACGGTATTGAAAACTACTCACAGCCGATGTCGGGTCGTCCACGTGGAGAAGCGCCGGACACGCTATTCTCGTACTTCCCGAAGGATTTCTTATTAGTGATTGATGAGTCGCATGTCACGGTTCCACAGTTGGGAGGTATGTACGAAGGCGATCGTTCGCGTAAGCAAACGTTGATTGAGCACGGTTTCCGTTTGCCGTCCGCTGCTGATAACCGTCCGCTCAAATTCAATGAGTTGGAAGCCAAGATGAAGAACGTCATCTTTGTTTCAGCGACGCCAGGACAGTATGAGCTTGATCACTCTTCGCAGATCGTCGAACAGGTGATTCGCCCGACGGGTTTGGTTGATCCGGAAGTGTTGATTCGACCGGTGACGCCGAGTGGTTCAGATGTGGGTCAGGTGCAGGATTTGCTCGAGCGTTTGCAGCCGGTGATTGATCGCGATGAGCGTGTACTTGTGACGACACTGACGAAGAAGATGGCTGAAGATCTGACGGAGTACATGAAGGAGCGTTCGTTTAAGGTGCGCTATTTGCATAGCGATATCGATACCGTTGAGCGCTTGGAGATTTTGTCTGAGTTCAGAAAGGGTTCGTACGACGTGATCGTCGGTGTGAACTTATTGCGTGAGGGTCTCGACTTACCTGAGGTAGCGCTCGTCGCGATTATGGATGCGGACAAAGAAGGCTTCTTGCGTTCGGAGACCTCGCTCATTCAGACGATCGGTCGTGCGGCGCGTAACGTGCGTGGTCAAGTTATTTTGTACGCTGACAACATGACGGGCTCGATGAAGCGAGCATTAGCCGAAACAGATCGTCGTCGTACGAAGCAGCTAGCGTATAACAAAGAACATAATATTACACCAAAGACGATTCGTAAGGCGCATCAGGATGTCTTGAAGATGCTTGGGCTTCAGTCAGCAGAAGAAAAAGATGTGAAAGAAATCTTGAAGCTAGAACTTGGGGCAGAGACACACAGCTTGATGGAAGTCAAAAAGAAAAAGGAAAAAGAGATGAAAGAAGCGGCTAAAAACCTAGAGTTCGAGTTGGCGGCGATTTTGCGCGATGAGCTAGGAATCTTGGAGAAAGAAATCAAGAAGCGTGAAAAGGGGAGTCCGTTGCCGGATAAAGAACGCGCTACTGTTGAAAAACGTAAGCGCCCCGTCCGCCACGGCCGAGCGAGATAGTATTTTATTATTATCTTTAGATACGACGAAGGGACCTGTTTGAGTACGGCCAGGTCCCAGCGCCGTGCGGTGCGCAAGTATCACGCGCCGCTTCTCCTCTTTGCTCACGCACTCATGGCGCTCGCTTCCGACGTGGTGCGGCTACCGAGCGAGACGAGCCCGCCCTTCACTGCCGACACTTGGTAACCACCGTCCGTGATGATGATCGGGAACGGCAGCTTCCAGCCGCACTCCGAGAGCACGAGCATCACCACGCACTCGACGAAGTTGAGCGATCCCTCCCGCGGCGGCTTGGCGTTCCGACGGTTCATCCGGAACTCGAGTCCCTGCTCCGGCAGCCGCACCGTCACCTGCTCTGCCGTTCCGGGATTGCCGGAGATGGTGAGTTTGTCGGCGATCCGGTTCGCTTCGGTGAGGGGGAAGCGAGGCTCCCCCTTGAGCTCGCGGGGGATCATGCCCAGCTCGCGCGCCGCAAGCAGTGTCGCGACGGCGTTGACGAAGTGTGTCCGCGTTGTCCGATCGATCATGATCTGCCTTCCTGGGTGAATTCAATCACCCTCAAACCGTGGGACCTGTTTATAACAGAATATTTATTCCTTGCCTAGGCCTTGTGTTTCTAAATACAAACGAGGCCCTTGTGTACGGTGGGCCTCGGACCGTCTGATGGCTTCCCCGCGAGCGTTCGCGGAGAGCCAGAATGTTCAATTGGTGGGCTTAATCGCTTCGCTGCGCTCTGCGCGCTTCAGCGAACACACCCCGTTGCAGACAGATGCTGACTGCAGGTGCGCTGCGTATCGTCGAAGGTTCGGGAGCGTGAAAACGGGTTCGCGCTTAACCGCACTCATCGCCCAGATAGCGGCGCAGACGAGAAGGAATTGTGGGTAGCTGTAGTCCACGACGGGCGGATACGCGATGTACCCTTGCGCGTGAACTTCGGCCAAGAGCTTCGTCTTGGAGCCGTCCTGCCATTTCACCACGATCCGTTGATCGCCGATGGGTGCAGGTACCACGAAGCCACAGCGCCAAAGCTCACGAACGAGCTTGTCGTCGAGTGGTTCGAGTTCGAGCTGTTCTGCGACGGTGATGGCGCTCGTCAGGATCGCGAGGCGCAGACCGCCAGTGCGATGATCTTTCGAGATTGGTGGCTGAGTGGCGATGTCTCGGTTTTCAAACAGGATCTTGAACGGCCCACGCTCATCTTTGATCGAGAGTGCGAACGACCGCTTCTGTTCAAGGGAGGCTAAGGCTACCACGCCCAGCATCGCGATCTTCACGAGAGGATCGGTGATGCAGGTGTCGAGATAGAGTTGAGCGCTGTTTGCGCTTGACGCGAACTCGAGCTGGTAGAGGGGGACTTTCCCATCTCGATACTGCGAGTCGTAGAGCAGGTAGATTCCCACTCGGGACGTGGCGCTGAACCGCGTGAGCAGTTCTTCTACGGCTCCATCGTCGAACTCTCGGCTGTTGCGATGACGGACCAGAGCCGCCATCACGCGCACCACGCTGGCGAGGAAATGATGCATCCTAGTACCTCAGGCTTCGTAGACAGCTTCAGAGATCTCGCCCTTGTGGACCTTCAGGTGAAGGGAGGCAGGGCTGCGGTCGTCATCGCAGATCACCACGGTGAGGGTGATCTCGCTCGCGCTCGCCGCAAGCGATGCGAGGATGAGGGCGGACAGCAGCTGGTGTCTCCGACACTCGACTACGATGCGCTCAGGCGTTGTGGTGAACGACACGGTCGAGCCGTCATGGTTCACTCTGTAGTAGTCTTGGGCGGTCTCGTAGGCCCTCTGAAGATCAGTGTGCAGCTCATCGAGTACGCGCCAGTAGCGCGGTTCGAGCTGCAGGATGCAGACACCTGCCCTGATCCCTGCCAGGTTCACTTTCTCTTGTGCAACTCTCTTCATGTTGTCGAACTGTGTCACGCGAGGGTGGAATGGTCTTCGCGCGACCGAGAAGACTGCCTGACTTTGGGAAAAGGCACAAGCGTGGTACGTTCAGAGGGACTATCGTTTGTCACGCGCATGGACTCTACCCAGGATATTAAAACCCGCCTCGATATTGTCGATGTCGTGGGAGACTATGTGACCTTAAAGCCCGCTGGGAGTGGGTCGTTTAAGGCGTGCTGTCCGTTTCATCAGGAGCGCTCGCCGTCGTTTTTCGTGTCTCGCACCCGCCAGAGCTGGCGCTGTTTTGGGTGTAACGAGGGCGGCGATCACTTTACGTTTATTGAAAAGATCGAAGGGATGGAGTTTCGGGAGGCGCTGGCGTTTCTTGCTCAGAAGGCCGGTGTGATTTTGCCAGAGTACGATGCGAAGCAGTCAGGGGACCGTCATCGTCTACAGGACGTGAATGCGCTTGCGGCTAAATTTTTCCAAGCGTGCTTGCAGACGTTGCCCCAAGCAGAGCATGCGCGGGCGTACCTCAAGAAGCGCGGAGTAGATGATCTCACGAGTGATCTCTTTAAAATTGGCTACGCTCCTGATGGGTGGCAGGCGATGACGGATGCGCTCATAAAAAAAGGCGTAACGGCTGATGAGTTGCTCCGTGCCGGTCTCGCTTCGAAGCGCGAACGTGGTGACGGAATCTATGATCGTTTCCGTGATCGCCTGATGTTTCCGATCCTCGATGTGCAAGGCAATGTTGTTGGGTTTACGGGTCGCGTGCTTCAAGCTGACGTCAAAGAAGCAAAGTACGTGAACACACCGGAAACAGCGGTCTATCGCAAGTCAGCCGTCCTCTACGGACTCGATAAGGCAAAGGGAGAAATTCGTCGTGCAGACTTAGCGGTGCTGGTAGAAGGGAATATGGACGTGGTGTCATCGCATCAGTTTGGCGTGACGAATGTGGTGGCGTGTAGTGGAACGGCACTGACCTCGGAACAGCTCCATTTGCTGAAGCGCTTCACAACCAAGCTCGCGATCGCCTTCGATGCCGATAGTGCTGGGCGTATCGCGACAATTCGTGGACTCGACCTCGCGCGTGCCCAGGATTTTTCGATCAAGATCATTACGCTGCCGCCTGGTGCGGGGAAGGATCCGGACGAAGCGGTCCGCAAAGATGTTTCGCTGTGGAAAGAAGCGATTCAATCAGCGGTGAGCATTATGGACTGGTTGTATGCGCAGACGTTCGCCCATGAAAAAGAGGTGCATACGCCAGAAGGAAAGAAGCGTATTGCGCAGGAGCTCTTGCCGGAAATTCGACGGATTATCGACCCGGTAGAGCGTGATAGTTGGATTCGCCGACTGGCGCAGGATTTAGGAGTAGGGGAAGCCTCGCTCCGAGAAGCACTTCAGCGTTCGACGGCGACTGCTCGGGTCCAAACAGCGATGCAGCCAACACCCGCTCCACGTCCAGCCGAAACCCCAACCAAAGAACTCCCTTCCAAAGAGGTCGAGCGTGAGCGATTCCTTCTCGCGTCTATTTTGGCTAATCCAAGCGTTTTCTCAGTCTTTCACACAGCGTTGGGGTGGAAGCCGGAAGAATTTGAAACCCCCGTGCATAAGTCTCTTTACGAACGGCTCGTAAAATCGTATAATTCGCCACAAATTCATGGTGTTTCTTCCCCCGGACCTCGCGCCGGGTCATCCCTAGCGCTGCCTCCTGACCTTCGTTCAGAGGAGCGTGACGCCTTCGAGGCAGCCGCTTTTTTAGCGGAACGAGACCTACTAACTCAAACAGCCGCAGCTCTAGAGCGTGATGTTCGTGCGCTGGTCGTTCTGCTTCGATCAGAACGCCTCACCAAACGTCGTCGCGAATTAGAAGAAGCCATGCGGCAAGCCGAGCGTATTGGCGATCAAGCTCAGATCGCTGATCTCATGCGGCAATTCCAAGATCTCCACTAACCCAACCCGTGCGTATGCCTTTAAAGAAGCTCGTTTCGAAAGCGAAGAAGATTTTTCATGCAACGACGCCGTCGTTAAAAAAGCGGAAGGCCGCAGCTGATGCGAAAAAGCACGCGCCAAAAAAACCAGTTGCGAAAATGCCTGTGAAAAAAGGTGTGCCAGTTGTTGCCAAGGGCAAAGCTCCTACTAAAGCGGTAGCCAAGAAACCAGTCCCACAGCTTCCACGTGGACCATACGTGAAGGCGAAGCCACCAACCCCAGAAGCGCTGGAGAAATTGTTTGCGAAGGCGCGTTCACGTGGTTTTATCACGGAGCAGGAAATTGTCTTTGCGTTCTCTGAAGTTGAAGACTACATCGATGTGTTCGAAGGGTTTGTTGATCGTCTAGATGCGGCGGGGATCAGTTGGGTTGAGCAAAAGGATGGATTGCTTGGTCGCAACAAAGAACGTCTCGGCATCTTGCAGGGCCTTCATAGCGCCGACGAACGTCAGATTAAAATTGATCCACTTGAACTCACGGCCGACTCGATTCAGGTGTATTTGCGTGAGATTGGAAAAATTCCACTGCTTACCGCTGCTGAAGAAGTCGCACTCGCCAAACGCAAAGAACGTGGCGAGAAAGAGGCTGAGCGTCGGTTGATCGAAGCGAACTTGCGTCTCGTGGTTTCGATCGCAAAGAAGTTCACGGGAAAGTCGCTCTCGCTCCTCGACTTGATTCA
This sequence comes from uncultured Gammaproteobacteria bacterium, assembly GCA_964443315.1. GTDB lineage: Bacteria > Patescibacteriota > Patescibacteriia > 2-12-FULL-60-25 > 2-12-FULL-60-25 > JAGOTP01. The sequence continues at coordinate 3,705 of CAYUCP010000001.1, read as the reverse complement.
GGAAGGAAATATTGGATTATTCCGTGCGGTCAAGAAGTTCGAGTACCGAAAAGGGTTCAAATTCTCGACGTATGCAACGTGGTGGATCCGTCAGGCGATCACCCGTGCGCTCGCCGACCAGTCGCGTACGATTCGTATTCCGGTGCACATGGTCGAAACGATCAACAAGTTCCAGCAGATCGAGCGCGAACTCATCCAGGAGCTTGGTCGTGAACCGTTGCCAGAAGAAATCGCCGCGGAAATGGGACAAGATGTCGACAAGGTGCGTCATATTATCAAGATTTCGCAGGATACGGTCTCGCTCGAAACGCC
>CAYUCP010000001.1:0-3293 GCA_964443315.1 uncultured Gammaproteobacteria bacterium | reverse complement strand
ACAAGGTGCGTCATATTATCAAGATTTCGCAGGATACGGTCTCGCTCGAAACGCCGGTCGGTGATGATGAAGAAGACTCTGCACTTGAAGACTTCATCGAAGACGTGAAGAACGTGGCGCCTGACCGTGCCGCAGCACTTGAGCTCTTGCGTGATTACGTGCGTGATATCATCAAAGACTTAAACCCACGTGAACAAAAGATTTTGGAAATGCGTTTCGGCTTAGCGGACGGAGTAGGGCACACGCTGGAAGAGGTTGGAAAGGAGTTCGATGTTACGCGTGAACGTATTCGTCAGATCGAGGCCAAAGCCCTCGAAAAGATTCAACAGCATCCATTAGTGAAACGCCTCGCGGATTACTAAAAGGTCGTGGGTGAAGGAGAGGTCCCTCCTTCCTCAGCAAATCGCTTCGCGAACACCATGGTCTCGTCAGTCGGGACCTCTCCTTCACCCACTTCATCTAATTTGAGGTGGGTGATTGACAAAATAGGCTAAAACTGCTTAAATTTCCTGTTCCGTTTAGGGCTGGTTCGGTATGATGCAGCCAGTCGCGCCCTGTCTTTTGGGGAAAATTACGGTATTTTCCGCAGGAGAGGGGGTGTGATTCAGACGGAATGCGCACCTTCGACAATGTGACCACGCAATAAGCAATGCAGGGTCGTGCAATACGACCAAGGCCTTCAACGAAAGGAAAGCCCTAGCAGTGAAAAACCCCGAAGAACTCGAACGGATCGCCCGTGCCCGCGTAGGGTCATGGATGGGTCCAAAGAGCGATGAGCCGGGACAAGAGCGTCCTGGCCAGTACCGACTGGAAAGCGTGATCGGGTTTGGGGGGATGGGGGCCGTGTACCGCGCCTTCGATTACTCCCTGAGCCGACGAGTCGCGCTCAAGGTCGTGGACCCGGAGGGACTCACCGAGTACGCCTCCCGTTTCCGCCGCGAGGCAACGAGCATGGCTCGGATCGATTCGGAGAACATCGTCAAGGTGTATTCCTTCGGGTCGCACGAGAACGAGCTCTTTCTCGCGATGGAGATTCTCGACGGCGAAGACCTCGAGGCCCGCATCGAGCGCGGGTTCAGCGAGGACGAGCTCCCCGAAGCGCTGCAATACGCCTTCGGGTTCTTCCACGGTCTCGAGGAGGCACACGTCAACGGGATCACCCACCGTGACATCAAGCCCTCGAACGTCTTCCTCGCCCGCAAGGGGACGAAGATCACGCCCAAGTTGCTCGACTTCGGGATCGCCCGGGTCGACAGCAGCGAGGTGACCGTCCTGACCCAGAAGAACGCGCTGATGGGTACTCCCATGTACATGGCTCCTGAGCAGATGCGCGGGGCCAAGGATGTGGGAGCGAGGGCTGATCAGTTCTCGGCCGGCGCAGTGCTCTTCGAGATGCTCACTGGCCAGATCCCGTACGCACGTGTTCCGGAAGGGGCGACGGATGAGCCCAACTGGACCAACGTGTTGAGCTGGAGGGTCGGGGAGCTCATCGGCGGGTTCGCGTCCTGCACTGGGCACATCCCCGCCTGGCTCCAGGACAAGTACCCGCAGCTCGTCGAGATGCTGGGTCGCATGCTGGACCCCGATCCCGAGAAGCGGTACCCGAGCATGATGGAGCCGCTCGAGATCATCGCCAAGCTCCTCGGTCGCGAAACGCCTGAGCCGCCCGCGCCGTCGGTGTTCGCTGAGATGACGCGGATGCTGCCGGTTCCGGCGGTGAAGTCGCTCGGCAACAACGACGCAACCATGGCCGAGCGAGAGCCCGCCAACTTCACGCTCTCGCCGGTCACGCACAACAGTGGCGTGAAGGCCGGTGCCCGCATGAGGCGTCTGCCCGCTCGCATCGTGGCCATCGGGGCGGTTTTCGTCTCGCTGGTCATTCTCCTCGTCGTCCAGCTGACCACGCCCCCCAAGGCAGGTTCCAGCCGCGACGCGGGGGCTACGGCCGCCCGGCCCCAGCCGACGGCGCTCAACGCGTCCGACGCGGGGTCGAGCACCGACAGCGGACTCGTCACGACGGATGTCGCCGATGCGTCGGTCGACTACGTCGAGGACGTGGCAGACGCGGCCGTGGAAACTGAGGTCGACGCGACCTCGGAGACCGCGGTTCGTCACGGTCGCCACCGCGATCGCGGTAACCGCCACAACCAGCCCACGCCGCCCGTCGTCCAGACGGAGGCAGCGCAGCTCCGGGCCCAGCTCGTGAGCGCCTGCTGCGCGGGGCGCGGCGGCAGCTCGATCGCCGAGCAGCTCCGCACCGACCCGGACCATCCGGTCCGCGGTCTCGAACAGTGCCAGGCTCCGGCCGATTCGTGCGACATCGTCCACGGCGACCGGCGGCCCTGGTGTCGCCTCTGCCAGCCCAAGTGCCGGCGGGGCGATCGACGCCCGGAGTGCAGCGCGCGCTAGCCGGGCAGTACACGTAGGTGTGGTCACATCTCTAGGCTCATGGGGAGCCTATACGGCAGACGCTTTCGTTAGCGGCGCCACTAATCCCCAGTGACCTAAATGGATCAGTCTCTGGTCCCTTCAGGTCAATTCTAAAGCATCCACTTGCCACAAAAATCCTAGATTGTTAGACTGCCCGCACCTGTGAAAAACAGGTGGTACCTTTCAACATTCCGAGGTAGCTCAGCGGTAGAGCAGGGGACTGTGAACACGAGCTTATTCATAAACTGTAAAGTTCTATGAAAAAGCGTTCCTATGCCGATCGTGCTGATTATCTCAAGAAGGCGGTCGCAAAACGACGACAGCGCGTTCGTGAAATGGCGGTGGAGTACAAGGGAGGCAAATGTCAGATGTGCGGATACGCACGCTGCATGGGCGCTCTAGAATTCCACCATTCGGATCCTTCTAAGAAGGACTTCGGTATTTCTATGAATGGCCTTACCCGAGCTTGGACGAAAGTAAAAGCAGAGGTAGATAAGTGTGTACTCGTTTGCGCGAACTGTCATCGAGAGATTCACGCCGGTATAACGCAGCTTTCGACGGCAACGTCGATTGAAACTTGAGGTGAATTGCTGGAAGCCTGTCCATTATCAATCAGATGATCATGGTAATCAGCAGCCAAGTCTTACAGAAATGTAAGAAAGGTTCAGAGACTATCCCATTTTGGGAGTACTCCAACAGTGTTGGGGGAAGCGCCTCATCTCGCTTGCGAGAAAGATATAGTCCACCCTTTACGGAAACGTAGAGACACGTGTAATCCCTTGGCCGTGGGTTCGATCCCCACCCTCGGAGCCATAACAAAACTCAAGGGCTTTTCACAGAGCATTGAGCGGGCAGCCTTCACG